>JBKJMF010000336.1:0-3024 GCA_046596525.1 Devosia sp.
CCGGTGGAGGCGCCGATGCAGATCACCGGCTCGGTAGTGGGCATCGCTGCGGCGGCCGAGGCGGCGCGGGCGGCGGAGCGCTGCGGGATCACCGCGTCCGCGGTGAGCTTGGCCTCAACGGTAAGCCTGGGCGCCGGCGGACGGACGCCGCCCTTCATGCGGGCATGGGCGGCGGATTTCGCCGCCTCGCAGATGCGGATACGGGAATCGTGGAGGAACTGGGCGGTATCGATGCGCGGCTTCTGTACCACGTCGACGGCACCGGCCTCGAGGGCCTCGAGCAGGGTGTCGCTGCCCTCGCCGGCATGGGAGGAGCAGATCACCACCGGGATAGGACGCTGCGACATCAGCTTCCTGAGGAAAGTGATGCCGTCCATGCGCGGCAGCTCGATATCGAGGAAGATGACATCGGGCACTTCGGCGCGGATGCGCTCGACCGCGATATAGGGGTCGGCGGCGGTAGCCATGACCTCGAGTTCGGGGTCCGAGGCGATGATGTCGCTGAGCGTGGTGCGCACCGCGGCGGAATCGTCGACGATCAGCACGCGGATCTTGCGGTCGGGCTCGGTGGGGGCGTCGGACATCGGCATGATCTCAGAGCTTCTGGAAGACGGCGGGAGCGACCTGGTGGACGGCGAGCGAGGTGCCGATCATCGATTCGGAATGGCCGAGGACGATGTAGCCGCCCGGCCGCAAATGGCCGACGAGGCGGGCGACGACGGCATCCTGATCGGCCTTCTCGAAATAGATCAGCACGTTGCGGAGGAAGATGACGTCGACGTCGCGATCGAATGGATAGGTCGGGTCCATCAGGTTGAGATGGGCGAAACGCACGAGGCGGCGGAGTTCGGGGACGACACGGACCTCGCGGCGCGGGCCGGGGCGGCGGGCATGCATGAAATAGCGCGCCTGCATCTCGGGCGGCACGGGAGCAATAAGCTCGGCCGGGTAGACGGCACGACGGCCTTGGGCCAGCACGGCGGTGGAAATGTCGGTGCCGAGGATGGCGAAGCGGAAGTCGTTGCGCTGCGCCAATAGCTCGTCGAGCACCATGGCGAGGGTGTAGGCCTCGGCGCCGGTGGAACTGGCGGCGCTCCAGAGCTTCAGCAGCGGGTTACGCTCGCGGCCTTTGAGCAGCGCCGGCACCATCGTCTCGACGAGGAAGTCGAAGTGCTCGGCCTCGCGGAAGAAATCGGTCTTGTTGGTGGTGACGGCGTTGATCAGGTGGGTGAGCTCGCGGTCGAGCCCGCCGTGCTTGAACAGCAGGCCGCAATAGCTGGCGAAATCGGGCTGGCCAAGGGCGCGCATGCGCTTGCGGAGGCGACCCTCGACCATCAAGCGCTTGCCGGGCGGCAGCTTGATGCCGGCCTCGCCCTCGATGAGCTTGGCGATGCGGGAGAAGTCGAGGGAGGAGAGGTGGTCTTCGTTGTCGTCGGGCTGGGGCTTTAGGGCGAGGTTACGCACGGGAAGACTCTATAGGTGTCAGACCGGCGCGAGATGACCCCCACCCTTGATCCCTCCCCACAGGGGGGAGGGAGACGACTGAGAGAGACGGCCCCCTCCCGGCCTCCCCCATGAAGGGGGAGGTGAAGAGACGAGGCTGTGGCGAGGTCGTGCCTCGCACTCGATGCGGCACCTCCCCCCTTGGGGGGGAGGATGGGAGGGGGCCGTCTGCTGCAGTCAGCACACTCATCACGCCGCTTCCGCCGTCCGGCCGAGTAGCCGATCCAGATCCAGCACGGTGACGAAGTTGCCGTTGCGGCGGCCGATACCGGCGACGGAGTGGTCGCGCCAGTTGCCGGAGATGGTCGGGGCGGGTTCGAGGTCGTCGGCGTCGAGCACGGTGACTTCGAAGACGCGGTCGGTGCGGAGGCCGACGGTCATCATGCGGGCGCCGGAATTGACGTTGAGCACCACGATGCGGGTGTTCTCGGTGTCGTCGGCGGCGGGCAGGCCAAGGGTCAGGCGAAGATCGAGCACCGGGATGCCCTGCCCGCGCACGTCAATCATGCCGAGCAGGTTCGGCGGCGCCTGCGGCAGACGGGCCACCGGCCGCATCTCGAGGATTTCCTGCACCCGCTCAACCGACGCGGCGAACAGTTCGCCGGCGACACCCAGGGTCACGTATTGCGCCTTTTCGGCCATCTCAGAACTCCGGCAGGGGGAGCCGGGGCGCGCTACGCCCCGGCATGACAGGCTCAGGCGGCGCCGCGACGGGTGAACTCGCTGTCGAGGTCGTCACCCATTTCGTCGAGATCGAGGTCGAAGCCGCCGCTGGAGGCGCGGGCCGGAGCCTTCTTGCGCGTCATGTGCGGGGCCTTCTGCATCAGCTCTTCACGCAGTTGCGCGGTCTGGCGGGTGCGCTGCGGCACGCGATCGTTGGCCGGAGCGGCGACCGCCTGGACCTGGTTCTGGTCGATGCGGAAGTAGCTGATGGCGCTCTGCAACTGCTCGGCCTGACTGGCCAGCTCCTCGGAGGTGGCCGACATTTCCTCTGCGGCCGAGGTGTTCTGCTGGGTCACTTTGTCGAGCTGCTGGATGGCGGTGTTGATCTGCGCGGCACCGGCATTCTGCTCGCGCGAGCCGGCGGAGATTTCTTCCACCAGTTCGGCGGTGCGGCGGATGTCGGGCACCAGTTTCGAGAGCATGTCGCCGGCCGAGCGGGCGGCTTTCACCGTGTCGGTCGAGAGGGTCGAGATCTCGGCGGCGGCAGCCTGGCTGCGTTCGGCGAGTTTTCTCACTTCAGAGGCGACCACGGCGAAGCCGCGGCCGTGTTCGCCGGCACGGGCGGCTTCCACCGCGGCGTTGAGGGCGAGCAGGTCGGTCTGGCGGGCGATTTCCTGCACCACCATGATCTTTTCGGCGATGGTCTGCATGGCGTTGACCGCGTTGCCCACGGCTTCGCCGGAGGCGTTGGCGTCGGCGGCCGACTGGCGGGCGATCTTTTCGGTCTGGCTGGCATTGTCGGCCGACTGCTTGATGGTCGAGGCCATCTCTTCCATCGAGGCGGAAGCCTCTTCGGTG
>JBKJMF010000468.1:0-3616 GCA_046596525.1 Devosia sp.
AGGCCAAAGCCACGGATTCATTGGTGTTGGCGATGAAGACGTTGGTGGAAAAGCCGCGCGGGTGGATGAAATTGTAGGTGATGTAGAGCACCGCGAGCAGCAGCAGGGCGCCGTAGAAGCCGCGGTTCTGGCGGATCGACATGGCGAGCGCCGAGGTGCGGGGCGGGGTGGTCGCGGTGACGGCGCTCATGCGGGCACCGCCTCTCGGGCCGGTGCATCGACCGGTTTGGTGATGTTGAGGGCGGCGGCGACCAGGGCTTCCTCGGTGATGGCGTCGCCCGAGAATTCGGTGACGATGCGGCCGTCATACATTACGGCGACGCGGTCGCAGCAGCCGATTAGCTCAGCATAATCAGTGGAGTAGAACAGGATCGCGGTATCCTTGTCGGCGAGTTCGCGCATCAGCCGGTAGAGCTCCTGCTTGGTGCCGACGTCGATGCCGCGGGTGGGGTCGTTGAGCAGCATGACCTCGGGATCGGTCATCAGCCACTTGGCGATCACCACTTTCTGCTGGTTGCCGCCGGAGAGACTGGCCACCGGGTCCTCCGGTTTGTTGAGCTTGATCTGGAGTTGCGCGATGGCGTCGGCCACAGCTTGCCGCGACTTTGCCTTGTCGATGAACGGACCCTGACTGACCTTGTCGAAACTCGCGACGAGGAGGTTGTCGGAGATCGACATGGGGAGCATCAGTCCCTCGGTCTTCCGGTCCTCGGGCACCAGTGCAATGCGGCTACGGCCGCTCTTGGCGTCGGCAGGGGAGGCGGGAATGCCGCCCTCGCCGCCGACCGTGACCTTGCCTTCGACGCCGCGGAGAACGCCGAACAGCGCCAGCAACAGTTCCTTCTGGCCCTGACCATCAAGGCCGCCGAGTCCGACGATCTCGCCCTTGCCGACCGATAGCGAGACGCCGTTGAGCCGGTTCTCCCATTTGAGGTCGGTGACGGCGAGGTGCGGCTTGCGGGGCAGTGCCGGCGGCTTGGGCGGGAATTTGTGGACGATGTCGCGGCCGATCATCAGCTTGACGATCTCGTCCTGGCTGCGGGCGCCCTTGTCGAAGGTTTCGATGTGGCGACCGTTGCGGAACACCGAGAGGGTGTCGCAGATCGCCTCGACTTCGTGCATGCGGTGCGAGATGAACAGCATGCCGGTGCCCTCGGCCTTCAGCTCGGCGAGCACGTTGTAGACGGTGTCGACATCGCGGCTGGTGAGCGCCGAGGTGGCTTCGTCGAGGATCAGCAGCTTTGGGTTCTTGCCGAGCGCCTTGGCGATTTCGACCATCTGCCGGCGCGATAGCGACAGGTCGCGGATCAGCGCGCGGGGGTCGACGTCTTCGCAGTGGATGCGGGCAAGCAGGGCCTCGGCGCGGTTGCGCTGGGCCTGCTTGTCGATGAGGCCGAAGCGGCGCGGCGGATCGGAAATGGAGATGTTGTCGGCGACCGACAGGTCGGGCATCAGCGATAGTTCCTGGAACACGCAGACGATGCCGGCCCTGGCCGCATCAGAGGGGCGCGAGAAGCGGTGCTGTGTGCCTTCGACGGTCAGCGTGCCGGTATCGGGTTGCACCACGCCGGCCATGATCTTGATCAGGGTGGACTTGCCGGCGCCATTCTCGCCCAGGATGGCGTGGATGGAGCCCTGCCGGCAGGAAAAGTCGACACCTTCGAGCGCCCGGGCGCCGGAGAAATATTTGGATACACCGCTTAGTTCGGCGAATGGCCGCGCGGCCTTACCGTCCAGCATCGTTTGCCCTCAGCCGTCGAATGAATAGGGAGCAGCGGTGCCGGGCGATGGGGCCCGGCACCGCTTTGACGTGCGGAGGTCTACTGCACGTCTGCTTCGGTCTGGGCCATGATCGACGGGCCCGAGATGTTCACGCCGCAGGGCGGGAATTCATTGACGGTGAAGAAGTTGTCCGGCAGGTCGGTCCAGAAGTTGGTGCCGTCCTTGAGCGCTGTGTAGTCGACCGAAGGCAGCGGCACCGAAATGAGCTGCGGCATGACATTGCCTTCGAGCGCCGAGATTGCCGCCTTTATCGAGATGGCGACGAGACCCGGGGACTGGCCGATCGAGAGGCCCACAAGACCCTCGGCCGAGTGCTTGGCGACGAGCTTGCGGAAGCCGTTCTCGGCTTCACCGCCTACCGGCACGAACGGGTGCTTGGCATCGAGCAGCGCCTGCACGGTCCCGGTCGAGCCGCCCTGGGTGATCACGGCGTCGAAGGTGCCGTGCACGGCGAGCGCGTCGGCGGTCACTTTCTGCGCGGTGCCGTCGTCCCAGTTACCGACCACCTGGACGATTTCCCAGGGGCCGGCGGTGCCGTCGAATACTTCGTGGATGCCGATCGAGCGGTCACGGTCCACCGAGTTGCCGGCGAGGCCACGGACTTCGAGGATCTTGCCGGAGGTCTTGCCCTTGGCGGCCAGTTCCTTGACCACGAAGTTGGCCCAGTCGCGGCCCATCTGCAGCTGGTCTTCGTTGACCATCATGACGGCGTCGGTATCGAGGATGTTGTCGAACGGCACGAGCACGACGTTCTCGCGGTCGGCGAGGCGGATGACGCGATCGAAGCCTTCGGGCGAGACGGCGATGGTGATGATCGCGTCAAAGCCCTGGTTGATGAAGTCCTCGATGGCGCCGAGCTGGGCCGGCGCGTCGGTGCCGGTCGAGACGACCTTGAACTCCTTGATCTTGTCCTTGATCGCCGGGTCTTCGGCGTAGGCCTTGGCGGTCTTGATCATCTGGATGCGCCAGGTGTTGCCGACATAGCCGTTGACCACCGCGATGCGGTACGGCCCTTCCTGCTTCTCCCACTGGAAGTACTTGGTCTCGGCGTTCCACGGTGCAAAGCAGGTGGGATCGGCGCCCGGGCCGGAGACCACGTTTGGTCCGGCGAAGCTGAGGCTGGTGCTGACGAGAAGGCCGGCAAGTGCGGCCGAGGCAATGCGTAGTGCGTTCATAGGTTTCTCCTCCCAGAGAACGATCTGAAACAACTAGGCAGTCGTGGTCAGTCGGCGTCCGGCACCCTTCATCCGTCCACCGTCGTCAGGGCCGGTTAGGCCCGGTCCGGCGCGCCATCGGCGTCGCCAAATCCATGCGCTTGGGCTGCGCGGGTTACTCCTTGAACAAGGCCAGCCCGGCTTCGAGGTGCTGGCTCATGCGATATTGGTAGGCAAAGCGGTTGCGGGTCTCGAGCGCATCGGCGATGCCGCCGTGTTCGTCGAAACTGACACCGTGGGTTTTCATGCGGTTGACGCCGCTCTCCATGATTTTCAGCATCACCGGCTTCATCAGGCGGTAGATCTCGGTGACCTGCTTGTTGCCGAGGATGCCGACCAGCGTCGAATGGAAGCGGAAATCGTGCAGCGCGGCGGCGTGGATCTGCTCCTCCTCGCGCATCGCATCGTTAATGGTGCGCAGCTCGACGATATCATCGGAGGTGGCGCGTTCGAACAGCTGGTCGATCGAGCCGACCTCGATCAGTTGCCGGAAGCCCTGAGTATCGAGGAAGGTCTGCCGGCTCAGTTCCAGCGTGTTGAACGAGTAGAGTTCGAATACCGCATCCATGCGCCGGTCGATGATCACGGCTCCGACCTTGGGGCGCACGTCGACTACGCCA
>JBKJMF010000618.1:0-2576 GCA_046596525.1 Devosia sp.
GGCGATCGTCGTCTCCGGCATGTCGAACAACACCGGCATGGCCTGGGAGCTCGAGGAAGCCCGCGAGTGGATCGGCTACGAACCACGGGACGATGTCTGGGCTGACCTCAAAGCTGCCGGTATGGTGTAAGGCCCGAGTTGCGTTACGTGCCGCGGGCAAGTATGCGGCACAACAGGCAGGCGCCGGGCGCGTCGCCGCGACATTCAGGGGACTAGTATGAGTTTTGCCGATATTTATGCACGCGTGGTCGCCTGGGTCGGAGCCGGCGCAATTCTGGCGCGCAGCTTCAACGAGCCGAAGCGCAGCCCGCTCTACGGCAGCACTCCCGATATCCCCGCGGCGCGGCCGCAGGCCATCCCGACGCTGAAAATGCCGACGGCGCGCGGCTGGTCGGGCGACCACAAGCCGACTGCTGCCGCCGGGCTCAAGGTCAACGCGTTCGCCAAGGACCTGAAGCACCCGCGCTGGATGCACGTGCTGCCCAACGGCGATGTGCTGGTGGCCGAGGCGCTGAGCACGCCGGGCGGCACCATCAAGACGCCGTTCGACTATGCGATCTTCACCACGATGCGCCGCGCCGCGGCGGTTGGGGACAGCCCTAACCGCATAACCCTGTTGCGTGACGCAGACGGCGATGGCGTAGCCGAGCAGCAGCATGCCCTGCTCGAGGGCCTCAACCAGCCCTTCGGCATGCAGCTGATCGGCGAGACGCTGTATGTCGGCAATACCGACGGTGTCTATGCGTTCCCCTTCACGGTCGGCGAAACCCGCATCACCGCCAAGGGCACCAAGCTGATGGATACGCCGCCGGGCGGGCATTGGACGCGGAGCCTGCTGGCCAGCAAGGACGGTACCAAGCTTTACGCGGGCGTTGGCTCTCAGAGCAATATCGGCGAAGCGGGGATGGCTGTGGAAGCCGGCCGCGCCTGCATCTATGAGCTCGACCTCGCGAGCGGCAAGAGCCGCATCTTCGCCGGTGGGCTGCGCAATCCGGTGGGCCTCGCCTTCGAGCCGACCACTGGCGCGCTCTACACCGTGGTCAACGAACGGGACGGCATCGGTGACGAGACGCCGCCGGACTATCTGACGTCAGTGCAGGATGGCGGATTTTACGGCTGGCCGTACTCCTACTGGGGCAAGATCGTCGATGACCGCGTGCCGCAGGATGCGGCGCTGGTGGCGCGTGCCATTGCCCCGGATTACGCACTGGGCGGACATACCGCTTCGCTGGGGCTCTGCTGGTTGCCCGAGGGTACGTTGCCCGGCTTCCCCGAGGGCATGGCGATCGGCCAGCATGGGTCGTGGAACCGCTCGACGCTGAGCGGCTACAAGCTGGCCTTCGTGGCGTTCGCCAATGGCAAGCCGACCGGCACGCCGCGGGAAATCCTCACCGGGTTCCTGTCGCCGAACGAGAAGGATTCGTATGGCCGGCCGGTTGGTGTTGTCATCGCGGCTGATGGGGCTGTGCTGATGGCTGATGACGTGGGCGATGTGATCTGGCGCGTCACTGCGGCCTAAGACGGACGCCGGCGTTATCACCGCTTGGTCGATGACGCCGGCATCACGCTGGCCGCTCTAGTCTCGCTGTTGCGGGAACTTATGGCGGGGCCACACCATGCGAATTTCTGCGCTTATGCTTTTGGCCGTTGCGGGCCTGGGCAGTGCTAGCGCTGCTGCGTCCGATCTCATCGTCGAGGATCCGGAGGCGATTGCGGCGGCTGCCGCTTATGACTGGTCGGGCGCTTATGTCGGCGCCTTCGTCGGAGGCGGCGGGGGCGACGTGACGCTCGATCCGGGCGGGTTGGCGGATCCGCTGGACCTCGCGGCGGGCGGGTGGCTCGCCGGGGTCCGGGCGGGGGTCAATGCCGAGGCCGGGGTGCTGGTGTTCGGCGCCGAGGCCGATATCGCCAAGACCTGGATCGGCGGCGACGGCAGCGCCACGGACGGGCTGAACAGCCTCGACTACAATTACGACCTCGACTGGCTCGGCACCGTCACCGGCCGCGTCGGCTTTGCCGCCGATACGCTGCTGCTTTACGCCAAGGGCGGGCTGGCGGCGGGCGGGGTGCGCTCCACGCTGACCCCGACGGCGCCGCTGCCGCCGGCGCCTCCCACCTCGGCCGATGCGATCGCCACGGGCTGGACGGTGGGGCTGGGGACCGAATTCGCCTTCAGCGAGAACGCCACTGCCGGCATCGAGTATGATTTCGTCTCGCTCGCCAGCCAGCTCGACTATGGCGTCGGCACCGCCGATGCGCAGCAGGACCTGCATATCGTCAAGCTCGGCGTGAACTACGGCTTCTGACGCCGGCAGCGCGAGAGCGCGCCAGGACGCACCGGGCGTGCCGAAGCGTCCGGCAGCCCCCAGGGCTCCGGAATTCGATGGGTAGAGGACGGGCCGGCGAGGCATCGCCTCGAGCGGTAGTCCGCATGATAGAGCGAGGCGCTGCCTCGCCGGCCGATCGGGAGTTTTTGGCCTATGCCACGTAGGGCTCGGGTGCATCCCGTGCCGCATCGCGAAGATGGCGGGCTTCAAGCGTCGGCGGCCCAAAGGAGCCTGGCCCGTACGTCTCCA
>JBKJMF010000623.1:0-10040 GCA_046596525.1 Devosia sp.
CTCGACATATTCATCGAGCGGCACGCCATACTGCAGGCCTAGCGAGATCGAGATGGCGAAGTTGTTCATCATGGCACGGAAGGCGGCGCCTTCCTTGTGCATGTCGATGAAGATTTCGCCCAGCCGCCCGTCGTCGAACTCGCCGGTGCGCAGGTAGACCTTGTGGCCGCCGACATTGGCCTTCTGGGTATAGCCCTTGCGGCGGTTCGGCAGTTTTTCACGCTCGCGGGTGACCCGCTCGACGATGCGCTCGACGATCTTCTCGGTGATCTGCGGAATGCGCGCCATCTGGTTGGCGGCGAGCAGCGTCTCGGCGGCGTCGTCCTCGTCCTCTTCCTCATCGGCGAGGAGGGAGGAATTGAGCGGCTGCGAAAGCTTGCTACCATCGCGATAGAGCGCGTTGGCCTTCAGCGCCAGGCGCCAGCTCAGCGTATAGGCTTCCTTGGCGTCGGCGACGGTGGCGTCGTTCGGCATGTTGATGGTTTTGCTGATGGCGCCCGAAATGAACGGCTGCGCCGCGGCCATCATCAGGATGTGGCTCACGACCGAGAGGTAGCGCTTGCCGATCTTGCCGCAGGGGTTGGCGCAATCGAAGACGGGCAGGTGCTCGTCCTTGAGGAAGGGCGCGCCCTCGAGGGTCATCGAGCCGCAGACATGGATGTTGGCGGCCTCGATGTCCTTCTTCGAGAAGCCAAGGAAGCTCAGGAGGTCGAAGCTGATGTCCGAGAGCTGGGCGTCGGTGACGCCGAGGCTTTTGAGGAAATCGGCACCAAGGGTCCACTGGTTGAAGATGAACTTGATGTCGAAGGCCGACTTGGTGGCGGCGTTGAGCGCGGCGATCTTGTCGTCGGTAAAACCCTTCTGGCGCAGGGTGGACGGGTTGATGCCCGGGGCCTGGTTCAGGTTACCGTGGCCGACGGCATAGGCTTCGATCTCGGCAATCTGGCTCTCGGAATAGCCGAGGGTGCGCAGCGCCGGGGGCACGGCGTTGTTGATGATCTTGAAGTAGCCGCCGCCGGCGAGCTTCTTGAATTTTACCAGCGCGAAATCCGGTTCGATGCCGGTGGTGTCGCAATCCATCACGAGGCCGATGGTGCCGGTCGGGGCGATCACCGAGACCTGCGCATTGCGGTAGCCGTGCTTCTCGCCCAGCGTCAGCGCATCGTCCCACACCGCCTTGGCGCGGGTGGAGAGGGTGTCATCGCCGATATTGCCGTGGTCGAGCGCGACGGGGAGGATCGAGAGGCCCTCGTAGCCATCGGTCTTGCCGTAGGCGGCGGTGCGGTGGTTGCGGATGACGCGCAGCATGTGCTTGGAATTGCGCGGATAATCCTGGAAGGCGCCGAGCTCGCCGGCCATTTCGGCCGACGTGGCATACGATACACCGCTCATCACGGCGGTGATGGCGCCGGCAATGGCGCGGCCCTGCGCACTGTCATACGGGATGCCCGAGGTCATCAACAGGCCGCCGATATTGGCGTAGCCGATGCCCAGCGTGCGGTAGATGAACGAGCGCTCGGCGATGGCCTTCGACGGAAACTGCGCCATCATCACCGAGACTTCGAGGACGACGGTCCAGAGCCGGATGGTGTGCTCGAACGCCGCGACATCGAAGCTCGAGTCGGTGTTGCGATAGGGCAGGAGATTGACGGACGCCAGGTTGCACGCGGTGTCGTCGAGGAACATGTATTCCGAGCACGGGTTCGAGGCGACGATCTCGCCGGCTTCCGGGCTGGTGTGCCACTCGTTGATGGTGGTGTGGTACTGGATGCCGGGATCGGCCGAGGCCCAGGCGGCGTAACCGATCTGCTCCCACAGGTCGCGCGCCTTCAGCGTCTTCACCACCTTGCCGGACTTGGTGCGGCTCAGGAGGTTCCAGTCGCCATCGGTCTCGACGGCCTTAAGGAAATCGTCGGTGACGCGGACGGAATTGTTCGAGTTCTGGCCCGAGACGGTCAGGTACGCTTCGCTGTCCCAGTCGGTGTCGTAGACCGGGAAATCGATGTCCGTGTAGCCTTGCTTGGCGAACTGGATGACCCGGTAGATGTAGTTCTCGGGAACCAGCGCCTTCTTGGCGGCCCGGACTTCGCGCTTCAGCGCAGGATTCTTGGTGACATCGAAGCAGTCGTCGCCCGAACCTTCGCAGTTCACCGCGGCCTTCATGATGGCCTTCAGCGCCTTCGAGACGACCTTGGAACCGGTGACGAGAGCGGCGACCTTCTGCTCCTCCTTCACCTTCCAGTTGATATAGTCCTCGATATCGGGGTGGTCGATGTCGATCACCACCATCTTGGCGGCGCGGCGGGTGGTGCCGCCCGACTTGATGGCGCCGGCAGCGCGGTCGCCGATCTTGAGGAAGCTCATCAGGCCCGACGACTTGCCGCCGCCGGAGAGGCGCTCGCCTTCGCCGCGGAGGCGGGAGAAATTCGAGCCGGTGCCCGAGCCATACTTGAACAGGCGCGCCTCACGCACCCACAGGTCCATGATGCCGCCCTCGTTGACGAGGTCGTCGCTGACGGACTGGATGAAGCAGGCATGCGGCTGCGGATGCTCGTAAGCCGATTTGGACGAGGTCAGCTCGCCGGTGAACGGGTCGACATAGAAGTGGCCCTGGCCAGGGCCGTCGATGCCATAGGCCCAGTGGAGGCCGGTGTTGAACCACTGCGGGGAGTTGGGGGCAACCCGCTGCGTGGCCAGCATGAAGCTGAGTTCGTCGAAGAAGGCGCGCGCGTCCTCTTCGGTGGCGAAATACTTGCCCTTCCAGCCCCAGTAGGTCCAGGTGCCGGCGAGGCGATCGAAGACCTGACGGCTGTCGATTTCCGAACCGTAGCGCTCAGCCTCGGGGAGCTTGGCGAGCGCCTTCTCGTCGGGAACCGAGCGCCAGAGCCACGACGGCACGTCGTTCTCTTCGACGCGCTTCAGGACCTTGGCGACGCCCGCCTTGCGGAAATACTTCTGCGCGATGATATCGGCCGCAACCTGCGACCACGTATTGGGGACCTGGATGTCCTCGAGCTTGAACACGACCGAGCCGTCCGGGTTCCGGATCTCGCTCGTGACCGAGCGGAATTCGATGCCCGCATAGGCGCTCTCGTTGGCTTTCGTGTACCGGCGATCGATGCGCATTTTTCTATATATTCCCCAATATTGCGGACAGGAAAGCCCGCGAGCCGCCACTGACGGTCTCTGCCTCTTTGTATGACGCTGTCTAACTGGCCGTGAAAAACGGCCTAGGAGCCCCGTTTGAGACCTTCAGCGAACTATCGCCGCCGCGTGGTCCCGGTCGTCCGTCGTGCCGTCTGAACGAGAGCGGCGCAACCTCAAAAGGATGGGCCTTTCTGTTCGAGTCGGTCAATGCCGAGGCATGATCACAACATACAACTGGTAGTGGCATTGCCCGGATCCGACGGCTAAATCCAGTATGTCATATGTGGATTACGGGGAAAAGTTCCAAGTGCGATTCGACGGATTCGAGAGTCAATTTTCGGTACCTGGGGCTTGTATTTCGCTGGCGGAATCGGCCCTAAACCCCGAGAAATCCGCCACTCTTTGGCCATCTTTGAGCACTGCGCGAAGGTGAGCCGGCGGGGCTAAGCGAGGGGCGGTTTTCGGTGCGAAACCTGTCAAGAGCAATATTTCCGTCACAATGCCACGACCATAAGCAGCGTTTCGTGCTGGGCCCGCACACCATAGGTAGAGGGCAGGGCGTGCTCGCCTAACCCCTAGGCGCGTGCCCCCCGGCATGTTAGAGCCACAGGCACAAATGGCGGGCGATTTGGTCCGCGCGAAACGGGTTTGCAGAGCAGGTTCAGCGTATGGCGCGCGGCGGCATGAAAGACTTCCTGATCGAGATCTTCGCCTGGTGGCGGGGCAATACCTGGGGCACGCGCCTCTGGATCGCGACCCAGGGCGAGTATGTCGGCGCCGACGAGGCCGGCAACCGCTACTACCGCTCGAAGAAGGGTTCGAAGCCCGGTCCCAATGGCTACGAGCGCCGCATGGTGTCGTATGCCGGCGGCTATGCCGAGCCGACCACCATCCCGCCCGGCTGGTATGGCTGGATGCACTACCGCACCAACACCCCACCGACCGAGCAGGAATATGCCGGCCGCTCGTGGGAAAAGCCGCACCAGGCGAACCTCACCGGCTCGGCGGCAGCCTACCGTCCCGACGGCAGCCTGCTGAGCAAGGGCGAGCGTCCGCGCGTGACGGGCGATTATGACGCCTGGTCGCCCGAATAAGGCCTAACCTCATCCGGAAGCCCATGCATATGGTCCGCAAGGGACTTGCTGCCGTTCTCGCCATGCTTGCACTCGCATCGCCGGCGCTGGCCGAGACGATCGCCAATCCGGTCGCCCAGTTCTCCGGGCTAGACAAGATCACCGGCCGCATCACCACGTTCGACGTCTATATCGACGAGACCGTGCAGTTCGGCGCGCTGCAGATCACGCCGCGCGCCTGCTACACCCGGCCGCCGACCGAGACGCAGCGCACCTCGGTGTTCGTCGAAGTCGACCAGGTGAGCCTCAAGGGCTCGATCGATCGCATCTTCACCGGCTGGATGTTCGCCGACAGCCCGGCGCTCAACGCCATCGACCATGCCGTCTACGATATCTGGCTGCTCGACTGTAAGCAGAGCTCGGATGTGCCTCCGCCGTCTGCCGATGCCGGCACGGGCGGCTGAGCCACCGCAACCGCGATCAAGTCTGCTGCATTGGTTTTGGCTTAGCTCGTCACATCAGACGAGAGGAGACCAGAACATGCTCAGCGAACCACAGATCGTGATCCGCCCGGACCAGCCGTTCGCGGCGATCCGCATCAGCCTCGACCGCAGCGAAATTCCATCGAAGGCGCCGCCGCTGATCGGCGAGGTGGCCGGCTGGCTCGGCGCGAAGGGCGTTACACCCACGGGCGCGCCGTTCTTCAGTTATCTGGAGATGCCAGAGGATGGGCCGATGGTGATGGAGGTGGGTTTTCCGACCGCATCGCAACTCACCGGCAATGGCCGGGTCCGGACAGGCACTATTCCGGGCGGTCGCTTCGCGACGATTGTCCACACCGGTCCCTATGATGGGCTCTACGACGCCAACGTTGCGCTCGGCGAGTGGCTGGGCAAGCAAGGCGCGCCGCACCCAATGCCGGAAGCTGTTGCCGGCGAGTACGAAGCGGCGCTGCTGGAAATCTACGAGAGTGATCCGGCCGTTGAGCCTGATGCCAGCAAGTGGTGGACGGAAGTTGCCTTCCGGCTAGGGAACTGACGCTCCCAGAAACTCGATGTCATCCCGGCCTGCGCCGGGGTGACGCCGGTGGGAGGTGGATAATCCGAGACATTGACACCCAACTCCAGCTCATATTTAACAAGCGTGTTATTTAACACCTGTGCGAAATATGACCGCCGACGCCCTTAGCCTGACCTTATCCGCACTCGCCGACCCAACTCGGCGAGCGATTCTGCAGCGCCTCAGTGAAGGCGAGGCGTCGGTGAGCGAACTCACCCAACCCTTCGACATCTCGATGCCGGCCATCTCTCGCCACCTCAAGGTGCTGGAGCAGGCCGGCCTCGTCGCGCGCACCCGGCACGCCCAATGGCGTCCGGTGCAGCTCAATGCGGCGCCGCTCGCCGAGGTCGCTGGCTGGGTGGAGCGCTACCGACGCCACTGGGACCGGAATTTCGCTCGCATGGATGCCTATCTCGCCGAACTGCAGAAGGGGAACCCGAATGGCCCGAAGCAATAGCGTCACTGCTGAGCAGGCCGCTCTGGTGCTGGAATTCGACCGGCTGTTCGACGCGCCGCGGGCCCTGGTCTGGGTGATGTTCAAGGAGCCCGAGCACATGGTGCGCTGGCACGGGCCGGAGGGTTACGCCCTGCTCTCCTGCGACATCGACTTCCGGGTCGGCGGCCAGTGGCGGCGGTGCATGAGCAACGGACCCGGCCACACCCACTGGATCCGCGGCGAATATCTCGAGATCGACGAGCCGAACCGGCTGAGCTTCACCTACATCAACGAATACGACGGGTTCGAAACGGTCGTGGCGATGGATTTCGTCGACGAGGCCGGCAAGACCCGCATGTACTTCCGGCAGACGCCGTTCATCAGCGCCGAGGAGCGCGATGGCCATGGCTGGGGTTGGAAGAGCGGCTTCGACGTGTTCGACCGCTATGTGGCGCAGTTCATCGATGCCGACTGGAGCCCGAAGGGCCGGCCGCGCAGCGATGGCGTCGCCGAGGACATCATCGCCGCTCGCCGGCGCGCGCTGGAGAGCAAGCCGGAGGACCAGCATGCTGACACTGCCCAAGATCGTTGAGCGGGCCGCGCAACCCTATGTCGCTATCCGCCAGCGGGTGACGATCCCCTTTGGCGAGGCGATCGGTCCGATCATGGGTGAGCTGTTTGAAACGATCAATGCCAAGGGAATTCAAACTGTTGGACCAGCGTTCTTTAAGTACAACATCATCAACATGCCGGAGCTGGAGATCGAGTTCGGTGCGCCGGTGGCGTCGCCAGTTGCCGGCGACCGGCGGCTGATCAGTGGCACCTTGCCGGCGGGGCGCTATGCCGAGCTGACCTATTTGGGGCACTACGACAACCTGATGGACGTCAACGCCGTACTGATCGGCTGGGCCAAGCAGCGCGAGATAGCGTGGGATTCAACCGAGGCGCCGGATGGCGAGCACTTCGCCGCGCGGCTGGAAATCTACCCGAACAGCCCCGAGGAGGAGCCCAATCCGGACAAGTGGGAAACCACGGTGGCGATCAAGGTGAAGGACTGAGCCATGCTGCTCCCGGACAGGACCGCGATCGTCTATGGCGGGAGCGGTGCGGTAGGGGGCGCAGTGGCGAAGGCCTTCGCACGCGAGGGTACCCGGGTGTTTCTCGCGGCCCGCAATCGCGACAAGCTCGAGGCCGTGGCCGAGGAAATCACGGCTGCCGGCGGTCGCGTCGAGGTGGCGCCGGTCGATGCGTTGGACAAGGCGGCAGTCGAGGCGCACCTCGCCCAGGTGGTTGCCAAGGCCGGGCCGGTCAGGGTGATGTTCAACGGCAGCGGCTGGGTGGATACGCAAGGCGAACAGCTGACCGAGATCGCGTTCGACCGGTATTTCGGTGTCATCGAGGTGGCGCTGCGGAACTGGTTCAATACCGGAACTGCAGTCGCACGGCACATGGCCGAGAACGGCGGTGGCGCGATTGTCGGGATCACCGCCAACGCGGCGCGCGAGGCTTATAGCCATGTCGGCGGGTTCGGCATCGCCTGTGCAGCGGTGGAGCACTATCTGCGGCAACTGGCGGTGGAGAACGGCCCGTCCGGCGTGCGGGTGTGCTGGGTGCGATCGCCGGGCTCGCCTGATGCTCCCGGCGTGCGCGAGGCCTGGCAGTTGCGAGCCAACGAGCGCGGCGTCACTTTCGATGAGATCGCCCGGGAGTTCGGCAAGGACACGCCGCTGCGCAAGGTCACGGCGCTGGCGCAGGTGGCCGACGCTGCGGTGCTCCTGGCCTCCGACCTCGCGGCCGGGATGACCGCGACGGTGGCGAATGCGACGGGCGGGGCGCAGGTCGACTAGAAGAACTCGTCGAGCAGCTTGTACCAGGCGAGCTAGCCAGTCGCCCAGCCGGGCGGAAAATTCTAGTGGTCGCATGCGTGGTAGTCGCCCTTGTGCTTCAGCGCTTCGGCCAGGCGGGCCTCGTAATCCTCGCGGGGAATCTCGATGCCGCCGAAGGTGCGGAGGTGGTCGGTGACGAACTGGGTGTCGAGCAGGTGATAGCCGCCAGCGGTGAGGCGGTGCAGCAGGTGCGCCATGGCGATTTTCGAGCAGTCGGTTTTGCGGTGGAACATCGATTCCCCGAAGAACGCCGCGCCGAGCGACACGCCGTAGAGGCCGCCAACGAGCGCCTCGCCGTCCCAGACTTCCACCGTGTGGACGATGCCGCGATCGAACAGCGCCCCGTAGAGGCGGCGAATCTCCGGGTTGATCCAGGTCGACTCACGATCGACCCCGGCGGTGGCGCAGCCCTCGATGACGCCGGCGAAATCGGTATCGACCTTCACCGCATAGGGGTGCGTGCGCAGCGTCTTCCTGAGGCTCCTCGAGATGTGGAAATCATCGAGTGGGACGATGCCGCGTTTCTGCGGGCTGACCCAGAACAGATCCGGCGACTCCGCGTCCTCCGCCATCGGGAAAATGCCGGCCTGGTAGGCCCGCACGATCAGTTCGGGCGTCAGGTCGATGGCGAACGGATCGGTCTTCTTCGTCATAGGGCAGAATATGGGCCGTGGAGGGTAACGAAACAACGCCAAAGCGGCTTGTCTCGCTCACTCGGGGACGCAATTGTTCAGCCATTGAGGGGCGTTCGATGAACAAGTGGGTGCGGCGCATTATCGTCGGGATTGTCGTTGTGGTTGTGCTGTTTCTCGCCGTTGGCGGGGTTGGTACGTCCGTGTTGATGAACCACCTGCTGACGCCGGGCGGCGTCGACTGGAGCGGGGCGAACAACCCGAACCCGCCAACCGACCCGTTCGAGCTCGGCTATCGCGGCGACCCGCAGGTGGCGCTCGGCCTGCCGTTCGAGACGGTGCACTACACCACCGCGCTGGGCGAAGCCGAGGCGTGGTTCGTGCCGGCGGCGAACATGGCCGGTCCTTGGGCGGTCTACGTGCACGGCATCGGGGGCATCCGCGAGAACGGCTATCGGCAGCTCTCGATCCTGCATGAGGCGGCTATCCCGACGCTGCTGATCACCTACCGCAACGATAACCGCGGCGCACCGACCGAAGCGAACCCGATCTACAGCTTCGGCGTGAACGAATGGCATGATCTCGACGCGGCTGTCAGCTGGATGCTTGGTCGCGGCGCGCCAGGGGTGATCCTCGTGGCAGAATCGATGGGCGGCGGCATTGCCGGGCAGTTCCTGATGCACTCGGGCCAGGCCGACAAGGTGGTGGCCCTGGCGCTCGATGCTCCGGCGCTCGATTTCACCGAGGTCGTGGCCGACAAGATCGGGGCGCGGATGATCCCGTTCGCGCGGGCGGTGGCCAATGCTGGCATCCTGGTCTTCGACACCTACCGCAACGCGCAGCTCAGCAGCGCGGTCAGCTTCGATGCGGTGGCGAACTTCCCGGGGCCGCTATTCCTGGCGCATGGCACCGCGGACGCGCTGGTGCCGATCACCATCAGCGACCGGCTGGTCGCGGCGAGGCAGGCGCCGACCACGCATCTGCGCACGGAGGCCAACCACCTGCTGTCGTTCAAGGAGAACCCCGAACGCTATCGCGAGGAGATGGGCGGTTTCCTGAAAAGCCTCGGCAACTGACGCTCAGCGGACGACCAGCCGCACCAGTAGCGGCAGGCTGATCCCGGCGAGGACGACGGGAAGCATCATGACGAAGGCGTCGAGGTAATCGATCAGGTGCGGCATGGCACGATCTCCTTGGAGTTTAGGGACCATGCCAAGGCGTGACTGAACCGGCGCTGGAGCGCCTGTTCAGATTTCGCTAACCGCGCGCGGGCGGCTCGTAGAGGGCGGAGCCGTCCAGGATCTCTTGGCGCTCTGTAGGCCATCGGATGACGGGACTGCCCCTCGCCTTCCATACGTCGATCTCAGCAAATCTCCCCGAGGCGTCGACAAACAGGTCAAAAAAGACGGGCACAGCATCGTCATCCCAGAAGCCAATCGTGGCCACCGGCGCACCCGATGGTTTGACGTCCGTCAGACTGCTGGCTTGGGCGATGATGGAAGTGCCGGGACCGGTGTCGTGAACACGAAGGGCAGGGGCGTGCGTGTTTGTCGCCCTCAAGAGTTCTTCAATGACAAGTTGCTCACCCGGTGTTGGCGCGCGAGCAGCCATGCCTCAGGCCTTGTTTTCCTTGAGGTACTTTTCCAGCCAGTGGATGTCGTAGTTGCCGGCGATGATGTCCGGTTCCTTGATCAGCCGCTGGAACAGGGGGAGGGTGGTCTTCACCCCGTCGACCACGAACTCGTCGACGGCGCGGCGCAGGCGCTGCAGGCATTCGGCGCGGGTGCGGCCGTAGACGATCAGCTTG
>JBKJMF010000040.1:0-8621 GCA_046596525.1 Devosia sp.
CCTTTCTCGCCCCGCGCCGCGGAGAGCACTGGGACCGGCACATGGTGTCGATCGTCTCGCCGCCGGTGCGGGTGGGCGACCAGTGGTACTTCTATCACGGTGGCTCGTGGGCCCATCACGACTACTGGTGGGCCGGCCCGCAGGGTCTCGATCATGATGAAGCGCGCGATCCGACCGGAAATGTCCGTTTCGGCATGGGCGTCGCCGCGCTCCGCTTCGAGGGGCTGGTCTCGCTCGAAAACCACGGCCCGCGTATCGGGCGGATCATCACCCGGCCGCTCAGCACTCACGGTCGCGCACTCTGGCTCAACAGCCGCAGCAAGGGCGGCGCGATCCGCGTCGCCATCAGCGACTCCAACGGTCGCATCCTGCCCGGCCGCGGCTTCGACGAGTGCACCCCGATCGCAACCGACGGCGTCCGCAACCAAGTCCGGTGGACCTCCGGCACGACCCCCGATCCAGAGGGATCGATGGACCGCTTCATCAAGGTGTGGTTCGAGATCGACGACGCCGAACTGTTCGCGTTCGGCTTCGACGATTAAATCTGAGAGACGAGAACAGGCCCATCTCAGGTGCATAGTTGAAGGTCCTCGCGGCATCTCTACGTGATGACGATAGTGGAACCCTGGATCCGCTGCGCTTAGCTCTCCCAGATGATCGCCGGGTGCCGGCGCGCAACTCGCCCCAGACCCGGTAGACGCCCTCGACATACGTAGCGCGATAGATGAGCAGGCGCTGCGCTTCGCCGAACCGCTTAGGGTGGCGCTGAGCGTGCCATCGGGCATCGGCTGCAGCCAGATATCGACATCGAGGCCGATCTGATGCGAGGCGTGCCCGCTTTTCATCGGGCCTCCCCGCGCCTGCCCCCGGTCGCCCACGAGGAGACCCGGCCAGCTATCCTGAGCAGCGGATCGAGCGAGCGCCGCGATGTACTCGATGAGTTCGGGCGCCCCCCAGCGGCGTCGCGCGACAGCCGCATCGCCTGCCAGCCCGGCCCATCCGCGGGCAGCTGCACCGCCCCTGCGATGCAGCCCCTGGCATAGCCGCCGACCGGGCTGGAGGTGCCCGCGGTAGGGTCGTTTATGGCGCCGAAAAGGTCACGGGCCGGCTGCTGGCCAAGTCCCGGTGAGGCAAATAGGAGGATGCCGAGTGCGCAGCAAAGGAGGCGGAGCAGCATGATGGGCCATCGCCGTTGTGAATCACTGCGACCATAGCAACTATGGCGGGCGCTGCGGCGTCCAAGTGAGCACAACCGCAGTTTGAGGGCCGGACGTTCGGGATGACCACTTATGGCGCGCAGTGGACCTTCGAGGCAGACCGCCCGTCCGAGGGGCGGGCGCGGCCCTAGCTTAGATGTGGTCTCGAACAACCGGCGGGTACGATCATCCCGCGGAGGGCGAATGACGGCGGCGTGACAGCTGATCCCTGGGCCCGACGACGGAAATTCGCCAGCGGCTGCCATCGTCACAGAACATATTACGTCTTATGATATGGGAGACACATGGATACGCGTAGTGCTTCACCGCTGATCATCGCTCATCGTGGCCACAAGACAGAGGCGCCCGAGCAGACGATGGCCGCCTATAGCATGGCTGCCGAACTCGGTGCCGCGATGATCGAGGCCGATGTGCGGCTAAGCAGCGACGGCGTGGCGGTAATGTTGCACGACTGGCTGCTCGATCGGACGACGTCCGGTCGCGGCCCGGTGTCGGCGATGGATTGGGCTGACCTCAGCCGGCTCGATGCCGGCTCCTGGTTCGACCCGGGCTTTGCCGGCGAGCGCATGCCGCGCCTCGACGACCTATTTGCGCTAGCTATCGAGCGCGATATTGCACTCTGCCTCGAGGCCAAGGGCGAAACGGATGCAGAGAACGCCGCCGTTTCGCTGTTGATTGGCACCGAGATCGCTCGGCGCGGGCGGCTCGATCGGGATGTGCTCGCATCGTTCGATCATGCTGCACTGTTCGCCGCCGCTGAAGCCATTCCTGGCTTGCGGACCGCACCCGACCGCCTGCCGGAACACGGGCCCTCCACCGCCGCACAGCTCCTCGCCCAAGCGAAGGCGACCCGCGCCAGCATCATCCAGCACCATTTTGCCGATCTACGGCGGGAGGTTGTCGAGGAGGTGCAGGCGGCCGGCGTCGATATCTGGGCCTGGCCGACGACCTCCCCGACGAGGTCCGGTTTGCGCTTCATTCGGGTGCAGCGGGGATCATGGGCGACGACGTCCGGACCATTGTCGCCGTGGTCGGCGGCCGCGATACGACGAGTTGACGCCGCACGAGATGGCCTGCTATGTCATAAGTCATCATATGTTTTGGATATCGCGATGCGGAACGTCGAGGAACTCGAGGAGCGGCTTTCGCGGCCTGGTGACGCGCTACGCGCCGACATGGCGCGCCTCAATGGTGACATTCTGGTGCTGGGCGCCGGCGGCAAGCTCGGCCCGAGCCTCGTCCGGCTAGCGTTGCGCGCCGTTGATGGTAGGAAATCGGTCACCGCTGTGTCGCGCTTCGGCAAGGGCATGCTGGCGGCGGAACTCGAAACGGCCGGCGCCCGGGTGATCGGCGCCGACATCACCGACGATACGGCGCTCGCCGCCCTACCGGACGTCGAGAACGTCATCTTCCTCGTCGGCTCGAAATTCGGCTCGACTGGCAACGAGGCCGGCACCTGGTACACCAACACCTACCTCCCAGGCCGCGTCGCTGAGCGATTTCGCAACAGCCGGATCGTCGCTCTCTCGACCGGCAACGTCTATCCGTTCACGCCCATCGGCAGTGGAGGCCCGGACGAAACGGTGCCGCCTGGCCCGGTCGGCGAATACGCCATGAGCTGCCTCGGGCGAGAGCGGATCTTCTCCCATTTCGCGCGACAGTTCGGCACCCGACTGGCGCTGATCCGGCTGAACTACGCGGTCGAGATGCGCTACGGCGTGCTGGTCGATCTCGCCCGCGCCGTGCACGCCGGGGCGCCCGTCGATGTCGCCATGGCGGCGGTCAACGTGATCTGGCAGGGCTACGCCAACGAGGTGATCCTGAGGACGCTGCTGCACGCCGATCCCGCCCCGTTCGTCCTCAATCTCGCTGGACCCGAGACACTAGGCGTTCGGCAACTGGCCGTCGCGCTTGGCAAGGAACTCGGAATCGAGCCGCAATTCACCGGCACCGAGGCGACCTCCGCACTGCTTTCCAACGCGACGCTCTGTCATCGGTTGTTCGGCTATCCGAGCATGCCTCTGGGCGAGCTGATCTCGGCCACTGCGGCGTGGGTCGCGGCCGGGCTGCCGATGCTCGACAAGCCGACCGGTTTCCAGAAACGCGACGGAAAGTTCTAGATGACCGGCCCGCTTGAACTGTTCGCCGCCGGCACCGTGATCCCGGCCCACCCACTGGCGCTGACTGCGGACCGCAAACTCGATGAGGGCCGGCAGGTGGCGCTGACGCGCTACTATCTCGATGCCGGGGCTGGCGGGCTGGCGGTGGGGGTCCACACCACGCAATTCGCCATCCACGACAACGGCATGCTGCGCCCGGTGCTCGAACTCGCCGCCGACACGGTGCGCCACGCCCGTCGCACCGTGGTGCTCGTTGCCGGAGTACAGGGCGATGTCGCACAGGCCGTGCGTGAGGCCACCCTTGCTGCGCGGCTTGGCTATCACATGGTGCTGCTTCGCCCTGACACCGGAAGCGACGACGAGATGATCGAGCGGGCCCGGGCGGTGGGCGAAGTTCTGCCGGTGATCGGCTTCTATCTGCAGCCGGCGGTCGGCGGACGGGTGCTGTCGCGGGATTTCTGGCGGCGGTTCGCGGCCCTCGACTGCGTCGCCGGCATCAAGGTGGCGCCGTTCGACCGCTATCGCACGTTCGACGTGCTCAACGGCGTCGCCCAATCCGGCCGTGCCGACCGTGTGGCGCTCTATACCGGCAACGACAACCACATCCTTGCCGACCTCATCACCCGCAATGAGCTCGTGGCCGACGGGAAGCAGGTGACGGTGAACTTCGTCGGCGGGCTGCTGGGACAATGGGCGGTGTGGACCAGGGGCGCGGCCGAGCTGCTGCCGCAATGCGCCGCGGCGCAGGCAGGCGATGACGGGGCGTTGCGGCGCCTCCTCGCGCTCGACGGCCAGCTCACAGATGCCAATGCCGCGATCTTCGACGTCGCCAACCATTTCCACGGCTGCGTACCCGGCATCCACGAGATCCTGCGGCGGCAGGGCCTGCTGGGGGGCACCTGGTGCCTCGATGAGCATGAGGGCCTGTCGCCCGGACAGGCCGAGGAGATCGACCGCGTCCTGAGCGCCTATCCCCACCTCAGTGACGATGCCTTCGTCGCCGAAAACCGCGATCGCTGGCTCGCCTGACCATGATCGGAGAGACCCTTCCGGCCGAACGGCTGAGCTTTGTCGAGCCCAAGACCGGCCGCGTCATAACGCGCTACACAAGCGCGGCGGCCAACAGCTATCCGCTCTACTATTTCGTCCCCTCGCACACTGCCGACGGTCGCTACCTAGTGTTTCACAGCGAGCGCGGCGGCTGGGTGCAGCTCTACCGGCTCGACCTGGCGACCAGCGAGATCACCCAATTGACCGACGGTCGCACCGAAGATTCGGGATGGGCGATCTGGTGCGAGTGGCACCTGCGCGGCATTCGCGCCCACCTGTCGGCGATCAACCGGGTGACCGAAGAGGTGATCTACTTCGAGGCCGACGAGATCCGCTCTGCCAATATCCGCACCGTCGACAACCGGCGTCTCGCTGCCATGCCGCCGGGCCGGCTCTCGATCGGCCAGTCGGACGTGTCCCCCGACGGTTCGCAATTCGCCTTCATCCATGTCGACAGGGCCGCCTACGAACGCTTGCTGCGCGAGCGCGAGGCGTTGATCGCGATGCGGCAATACCACTGGGACAAGGACCATCAGGCGTTCCGCAACAGCATCCCGACGACTCTGGCGGTGCTGGAACTGGCGACAGGCGCGATCCGCACCGTGGTGGAAATGCCGTACCACTTTCATCACGCGCTGTTCGTCGACAACCGGCGGATACTGGTCAATCACCCACAGGGTGAACCCGGCATGTGGGTGATTGATATCGACGGCAGTGGCTACGCGCATTGGCGGCCGCCTTATGCGGCAGGCGCCCATGACGCGGTGGTCAACCACCAGGTGATCACCGCGAACGGCATCGTCTACGAGGCGGTGGACTACGCCGGCGACGGCAGCCGAAACACCTGGTTCGGGCGCTTCGATCCGGCGACTGGCAGGTTCGATGAAGGCCTGCTGCCCTTGCCCGGCTATGTCCATGCCGGTTTCGATCCGGCCGGCCACTTCGGCTTTGTCGAGCATGCCGGGCCGCCGCACCAGATCCTCAGCGTCGAGGGCAGTGATCCGCTCGAGGTCCGGCCGCTGGTGACGCTGCGCAGCCCCGATCACGAGCAACAACGCCACCACGCGCATCCGTTCCTCTCGCCTGACCGCAGCAAACTGTTCTTCACCGATTGGGACGAGGCCGGCTTCGCGCAGATCCACTCGATCGAGGTCGGCGACCTTGCGGGCTGAGTGCCGTACGCAAGGCTGCTTCGCCGAACTCCAGAACCCGGACCGGCGCCAGCAGTTCGTCGCGCGTCATCGGCGCAGCACCGCTCTTCAGCATGTTGACGAACCGCTGCAGCACCGGCGCCATATAGTCCCTCGGCAGGCTCACCGGCCCGCCGCTTGTCTCGCCCCGCGCCAGCAGCTCGGCCCGGAACGAACTGCCCTCGCCCTCCGCCGGCCGGACCATCCGCATCTCCACCCGCGTCGTCCCGACGCGCCCGGTGATGGTCATCGCCTCCGCCGTCGCCTGCGTCACCCCGACATCCTCGATCCCGGCGCCCGCGAGTTCGAGCGCCAGTTCCACGGTGTGGACGCCATAGAAGATCGATCCGCCATAGGGGCTGTCGGGATAGAAGCTACCGGTAACGATGACCTGCTCGATCGGCCCGGCGGTCTGCTTCAGCTTTTCGGTGCCGGCTTGCCAGCGCAGTGCACTGGCAGAGAGTATCGGCGCTCCGGATGCGGCCGACGCGTCGAGCAGTTGCTGCGCATCGGCAACCGAGCAGGCGAATGGCTTGTCGATGAAGACCGGCAAGCCGCCCTCGAGGTAGGGTAGCGCGTGTGCGAGATGCAACCGGCCGTCGCGGGCACCGACGATCACCGCATCGACCTTGCCGAGCAGCCCGCTCGGTTCGGCCGAAATTTCGGCGACACCGTAACAGTGCGCGAGGAGCCGCGTGCGCGTCCGGTCCGCTTCGGCGCCCCATAGCGCAGCAACCGCGACGCCTGGGAACCGGCTCTCACGGTTCAGCATCCGGAGCGCGTCCTCGGCATGGTCGCTCTCGGTCCCGACAAGGCCTATACGCATCTGGGTTCCCTCCCTCGTGCCGCGCGCGACGACGACGCTTGACTCGGCATAGTCATAAGTCATCATATGTTCACAGCACAGGACTATTCAGCTCGTCAGGCTCAACGCATTCCGCTCATCGGGGGAAAAACAATGCGCTCTCTGCTTCGAAACGTTCTCTTGCTTTCCACCACCGCTCTCATCGTACTGCCGTTCGCCGCTCCGGCGGTTGCGCAGGACAAGCCCACCGTCAAGCTGCTGATGATCGGCTATCCTGATGCCGACAGCATGGATGCGGTCACCGGCAACACGGTGCCGGGTATCCAGCATCTGCAGGACGCGTTCAACGCCGCCAACCCGACCATCGATCTGCAGATCACCTCGATCCCGTGGGGCGAGGGCTCAACCTCGTACTCGGCCAAGACCGAGGCGATGATCACCGCCAACGAGGCCTGCCTCTACGACATGCCCGCCGCTCCCGCCTATGGTCGCCGCGGCATGCTGGTGAACCTCGACGACATGATCGCCAAGGATCCGGACTTCAAGAATGTCTGGGGCGCGCAGCTCGACACCGCCCGCTCGTGGGGCCCGGAAAATCCGAAGAGCCTGTTCTACATCCCCTACAATACCGGCGAACGCGTCATCCACTGGGATGCCAAGCTGTTCAAGGAATGGGGCGTCGAGCCGCTTTCCAAGAACCCGACCCTCGCCGAAATCGAAGCGAAGGCGCCCAAGCTCACCGGCATCAACCCGGTGACCGGCGAGCAGAACTACGGCTACTGGTACCAGGGCAAGTATGCGGTGTGGCAGCTGATGGCCATTGCCCATGCGCTCGGCGCCAGCTCGGGCACCGTGAACGAGAAGGGCCTGCTGCACGTAAACTGGGACACGCCGGAATATCTCGCTGCGCTCGAGTGGATGGTGAAGATGAGCAAGTACGCACCTGCCGGCGCGCTGGCCGCCGAAGGCATGCCGCAGGGGTTCCTCGCCGACCAGAACACCGTCGGCATCATCCCCGAAGGAGAGGCTGGCTATTTCCTCATCCCGTTCATCGCCGACCCCAAGCTCGCCGACCGCTACCGCACCTCGTACAATCTCAAGGGTGCCGACGGGCTCGGCGGCCTCAGCGCCACCGCGCCGGTCGCCATGGCCAAGAGCTGCGATAACCAGGACGCGGCCTGGACGGCACTCAAATGGCTCGCCGGTGCACCGGAAGCCGGCAAGTACTACTTCGAGGCCAATGGCCGCCTGCCGACTACCGACAGCGGTGCCTCGGCGCTGCCGCAGGTTGCCGCGCTCGTCGATGGCGACGTGATCCTCGGCCAGCCGCTGACCGCCGAGCCGGTCTACGCGTGGGCGGCGCAGCAGCCGCGCTGGTCGATGCAGGCAGCGCTCGAGGCCGCACTCGCCGGCACCATGACGCCGGCTGATGCCCTCAAGCAGGCACAGAAGGAAACCGCCGACTGGCTCGGCCAGCAGACGACGGCGAACTAAGCCCCATGGAGCCGAAGTCGTCCCCCTCCCGGTCCGACTTCGGCTCCCGCCTTACTGAACGAGTTCTGCGGCTCCGCCGGAGCTTTCGCGGTACGCTGGTGTGGTACTCGTTCCTGCTGCCGCCGCTGCTGCTGATCCTTACTTTCATCGGCTATCCGACGCTGCAAACCTTCAGGCAGAGCTTTTACACGCGGGGGCTCGGCACGTCCGAGAGCTTTGCCGGGATCGAGCATTATGGGCGGCTGTTGACCAACCAGGTGTTCTGGGGCGCATTGGGCAACACAGTGCTGCTCGGTGCCGCGTTTCTCGGCATCGTCATCCCCCTTGCGGCCGCGCTCGCGTCGTTGCTCAACCGGGCGAAGAGGGGCGCGACGCCGCTCAAGGTGATCTACTTCTTGCCGCAACTGACCTCGTCGGTGGCGGTGGCGCTGATGTTCAACTACGTGTTCCAGCCCGACTGGGGTCTGTTGAACGGCGGGTTGCGCGCCCTCGGCGCAACCGAGACGCCGCTATGGCTGGCCGATCCCCGGCTGAGCCTGACGGGTTCGCGCGCCGCGGCGACGATCCTGGCGGTGTGGGCGGGGTTGGGCTACTTCATCATCGTGCTGCTGGCGGGGCTGCAGTCGATCCCGCGCGACATCTACGACGCGGCCGAGCTCGATGGCGCGACAGGATTGCAGACGTGGTGGCACATCACGCTGCCGAGCCTGAGGCCCACCTTCATCTTCCTGATCATGACCGGCAC
>JBKJMF010000008.1:0-3514 GCA_046596525.1 Devosia sp.
GTTGAGGTTGAGCCGCATGACGAGCGGCTTGCCCAGCGTCTGTGCCAGCTCGGTGAACTTCATCCAACTGGGGTGCACGCGGAGGATGTAGCCGAGCACCAGCTTCTTGTGCTTTTCGCGCGCCAGCTTCACCACCGCTTCGGCGTCGGCGATGTTGGTGGCCAGCGGCTTTTCCATGAATACATGGGCGCCGGCATTGATCGCCTTGATGGCGTATTCGGCGTGCGTGTTGGGCCACGAATTGATCGACACGGCGTCGGGCTTAGTCACACGCAGCGCCTCGTCATAGTCCTCGAACAGCGGATAGGCCTTGAGCTCGTCCGGGATGGTCTTGCCCTTGATCGAGCGGCTCATCAGCCCGACGATCTCGAAGCCTGGGTTGCGATGATAGGCGCTCGCATGCGAGGCGCCCATATTGCCGAGCCCGACGACCAGAACTTTTACCGTATTGGCCATCCGGCCCCCCTGATGCTTTCGTTAGTGGTGCGGGCGGCACTCCCTCGGGTGCCGCCCGCCGCGTTGGCTTAGCGGTCGGCCGGAATGGCCTGGTCGTAGAGGTGCGCCTTGACCTCCTCGATGTTGATCGCCTTGAAGGCGTCCGACAGCACATAGGCGGCGGCATCGGCCTTGACCTTGTCGTGGTCGAAGTCGTTGGCCGGCCCGATGATGTCGTTGGTCACCACGTCCTCGGCCTTCACTGGCTTGCTGATCTGCTTGAGCTCGTAGATCTTGTCGAAGAAGGTCTGCCACGCAGCCATGTCGTGGTCGCCCCAACCCTTCCGCTTCGACATGTCGCCGCGGAAGACGTTGATCTGCTGCAGGATCGAGGTGGCGCCCAGCTCGGGCCCGATATTGGTGGCGAGCGTCGGGAACTGCTCGAACACCGCTTCGACCGCGGCCAGCGGGTTGTGATAGGCGAACTCGAGGCCCATCGCCCAGCCGCGCAGGTACTTGTCGAGGAAGGCCTTCTTGTCGGGGTCCTCGAGGTCGGCCGCGCGCACCACGAAGGTGTTGGCGAAGAGCGGCGAGTGCTGCACGCCCAGCCAGTATTCGAAGTCGAGCTTCGAGCCGATCCACTCGGCGCGGAGACCCTCCCAGCTGAGTGCCGCATCGCCCTGTCCGCCTGCCAGCGCCGTGCCCCAGGTCGGCCAGCCGGCTTCGACATATTTGACCTTCGAGATGTCGACGCCGTGCACCGCGAGCATCGGGTCGACGATCGGCTGCCAGGCGGCCGAGCCAAGCAGGATCGTCTTGCCTTCCAGCTTTTTCAGATCGTTGGAGCCCTCGCCCTTCCGGAAGGCGAGGCTGAAGGTGTCGAGCGCGCCCATGTGGAAGGCAGACTTCAGCTTCATGCCGTTCTCGAGAGCGAACGAGAACACGCCGGGCGAGGGGAAGCCCATGTCGGCCTGGCCGACATCGACGAACTTCACCGTGGCGGTGCCGTCGGACGGGCCGGGCTGCATGTCGGTGGCAACCTCGAGGCCATCGAAATAGCCCATCTTCTTGCCGATCCAGTACGGATAGTCGTCGAGCACTTCGAGCGTGCCGCGCGGCGAGATCCAGGTGAACTTCGGATAGGGCGCGGCCGCGGCACGGCCGATGCCACCCAGTGCCGATACGGTTACGACGCCGGCAGCCGAGACCTGCAGGAAGGTGCGGCGGCTCATGCCGCCAGATGAGAACTTGGTCATTCAATCATACCCCTGTTGATGGATCGTCCCTTAGTCCTTGTTCCTGCCGCCATTCCCTCTGGCGGCAGGCAGTGCCTCAGGCCTCCCAGCTCGCGTACTTCTTCCCAAGCAGGAAGAAGAGCACGTAGATCAGGATGCCCAGGATGGAGAGGATCAAGACCACCGCGAAGAACTGCGGCATCTGGATCATGGATGAGTAAGAGGTGAGCCGATTGCCGAGCCCGAAGCCGCCGCCAACCATCTCGGCGCCGACCGCAGTGAGCAATCCAAAGATCGAGCCGACCATCAGGCCGACGAAGATCATCGGCAGCGCCATCGGGGCGCGCACCTTCCAGAAAATCTGCAGCGTTGAGGCGCCGTACGAACGCGCCAGCGCGATCTTGCCGCGATCGACCCGGCGGAAGCCGGTGGCGGCGTTGATCATCACCATCGGGCCCGAGGCGAGCGCCACGGCGATGATGCGCGGCTCGTAACCAAAGCCGAAGCGCAGGATCAGCAGCGGCACCAGCGCCAGCATTGGCGTCGTCACCAGCAGCAGGATGTACGGCGTGATGATCTTTTCGGCGAACGGGAACTGGGTGATGACGGCCGCGAGGACCAGCCCCACCACCGCGCCGATGCCGAAGCCCGCGAACAGCTCGACCAGCGTATGGCCCAGGTGCGGGAGGATAAACGGGAAGTCGGTGTAGAGCGCCACCGCGATCTCGCTCGGCTTCGGCAGCACATATTGCGGCACGGCGAAGATGTTGAGCAGCACCTCGGTGCCGCCGATGATGAACACCGCGACAAGGGCGATCGCCAGCACTTCGCCGAACGACTTGATCCCGGGGCCGGAGGTGAGGGCGGACATGTCGGTGATGCCGGGATCGCCGCTGGCGCCGGAGGATTTCTTGAACTCGGGAATGGCGTCGGTTTCGCTCATCTGGTCCTCACTCACGCCACTGCGGCCGGCTGGGCAGAGTCCCTCGGGAAGCGGCTCTGCTGCGTCCCGACGATTTCGGCCTTGATGGCGTTGGTGAGGTCGAAAACCTCCTTGGTCGACATGATCTCGAGCGAACGCGGCCGCGGGAACGGCACCTCATGGATATTGGCGACGCGGCCCGGGCGTGGGCTCATCACCACCACGCGGTCGGAGAGGAAGATGGCTTCATCGATCGAGTGGGTGATGAGAACGATGGTGGTCCTGGTGTCGAGCCAGATTTCCTCGACCAGCCGGTTCATCTCTTCGCGGGTGAAGGCATCGAGGGCGCCGAACGGCTCGTCCATCAGCAGCACCGAGGGCTTGTAGGAGAGCGCGCGCACCAGGGCGGCGCGCTGCTGCATGCCGCCCGAGAGTTCACGCGGGAAACGCCCGCCAAAGCCCTCGAGGCCGACGCGGTTCAGCAACTCGTCGATCCAGACGCGGTCCGGCTTGGTGCCCTTGATCTCGAAGGGGAAGTTGATGTTGGCGTCGAGATTGCGCCAGGGCAGGAGGTTGGCCTCCTGGAAGATCATGCCGATTTCGGGATTGGGACCGGTGATCGGCTTGCCGTCGAGCAGCACTTCGCCGGAGGTGAGGCCATGCAGGCCCGACATCGACCACAGCAAGGTGGTCTTGCCGCAACCGGACGGGCCGACGATCGAGACGATCTCGCCCTCCATCACGTCGAGCGAGCAGCGATCGATCGCCAGCAGGTCGCCCGAGCGGGTGTTGTACACCTTGGTGGCGGCATTCACCCGAAGCTTGGGCACCCGCAGTTTGGGTTGCTTGGAATCCCCAGCCGTCATCGTCCCTCGCGCCGCCCTGTACCAGATGGTGGAACGGGTTCCGGGCGGTCCCTGAA
>JBKJMF010000017.1:0-2662 GCA_046596525.1 Devosia sp.
CGCCCGAGCCGAGGCGCTGAGCGTCGAACTCGGAACCACGATCACGCCCGGCTTTGAAGCCCTGGTGTTCAAAGCATCACGCGGCATCGAGGACATCTATGAACTGACCTATATCCGAAAGGATGGTAGCCGCTTCCCGGCAGTGGTGAACGTCACCGCGCTGCGCGACGCGCAGGACGCCATCATCGGCTATCTGCTGATCGGCACCGACAACACCGCACGTAAGCAGGTCGAAGAAGAGCAGAAAAAGTCCGATCAGCGCCTGCGCGACCAGCAATTCTACACCCGCTCGCTGATCGAATCCAACATCGACGCGATCATGACCACCGATCCGTCCGGCATAATCACCGATGTCAACAAGCAGATGGAGGCGCTCACCGGCTGCACGCGCGACGAGCTGATCGGCGCACCGTTCAAGGACTACTTCACCGATCCGGGGCGGGCCGAAGCGGCGATCAAGCGCGTGCTACGCGAAAAGTCGGTCACCGACTACGAGCTGACGGCGCGGGCCCGCGACGGTAAGCAGACTGTGGTATCCTACAACGCCACCACCTTTTACGACCGGAACCGTAAGCTGGAGGGCGTCTTCGCTGCGGCGCGCGACGTCACGGAACGCAAGCGGGTCGAGGTGGAGCTGCAGCAGGCCAAGGCCGTCGCCGAGAGCGCCAGCCGGACCAAGTCGGACTTCCTGGCCAGCATGAGCCATGAGATCCGCACGCCGATGAATGCGATCATGGGCATCTCAGACTTGCTGGCGAAGACCGCGCTCACTCCCGAGCAGGACAAGTTCGTCCAGATCTTCCGCCGCGCCGGCGACAACCTGCTGAACCTGATCAACGACATCCTCGATCTCTCCAAGGTCGAAGCCTCGCAGCTTGAGCTGGAGCAGACAGGCTTTTCGTTGGCTGACCACCTGGAGAAGGTGATGGAGATGATGGCGCCTCGGGCACATGAAAAAGGGCTGGCCCTGGTCTGCGAGATCGCGCCGGACGTCGACACCGACCTCATCGGTGATCCGACACGGTTGCGGCAGGTGCTCCTCAATTTGCTCGGCAACGCGGTCAAGTTCACGAACTCCGGCCAAGTGTCACTACGGGTCGGTCGCGATCCGGACGCCTCGGTTCCGACCGCATTGCGGTTCACCATCTCGGATACCGGCATCGGCATTGCGGCCGAGAAACTGGGCCAGGTATTTGAACGTTTCACCCAAGCCGACTCATCCACCACGCGCAGGTTTGGGGGCTCGGGGCTGGGGCTCACGATTTCGAAGCGCCTGGTGGAGCTGATGGGCGGGCGCATCTGGGTAGACAGCGAAGTCGGGCGGGGCAGTGTGTTTGCCTTCGCCGTGCCATTCGAGATCTGGGCCGCGGTCAATCGGCCGGTCGCCGTGACGGTCGGCACGGGTCCTGAGCAGCCGCTGCCGGCGCTGCGTATGCTTCTGGCGGAGGACTCCTCCGACAACTGCATGATCACGATGGCCTATCTCGAAGACACGCCGTACCGAGTCGAAATCGCGGAAACTGGCGCTATTGCCTTCGAGAAGTTTCAGACTGGACTCTATGACCTTGTGCTGATGGACCGGCAAATGCCGGTCATGGATGGCCTGACCGCGACACGGGCAATCCGCGCCTGGGAAAAGGCCAACGACAGGCGGGCGACGCCGATCGTCGCTCTCACCGCCTCGGCCCTTAAGGGCGATCGCGAGATGTGCTTAGCTGCGGGGTGCACGGCGTTCCTGACCAAGCCAATCAAGCAGGACGTTCTGCTACAGGCGATCCGAGACAACTCATTTCCCGGCGCAGCAGTGGCGAAAGATCAAGGCCGTCGAGCGAACGCGAGTGGCCTGCCTGCAAGTGACCGACTGGCCACACAGGTCCCCGCTTATCTCCGGAATTGCAGGCAGAACGTCATCGCGATGCTCGGAGCGCTAGACCGGTCTGACTTTGAGGTGGTGGCGCGTCTCGGGCACAACATGAGGGGCTCTGGCGGAGCCTACGGTTTTCAACCGATTACCGACATCGGCGCTGGGTTGGAGCTGGCGGCGGAGAAAGCCGACCACAACGCATCACGCCGGCGCGTGGACGAATTGTCGGACTACCTGGACGGCGTCGAGACGGCACCTGCCTAGCCGCCCACCGATCTCGGTGCCTCTCCTGCGATAAGTCGGCGTTGCCTTGGTAGTCGCAGTGAGCGACTTCTACATAGCGGAACGACTTCCGCCAAGGTCGGCTCTGGGGCCTTCAGCTGACCTTCGGTCCGACCGCCACGCCACACCAGAACGACCGCGCCGCGACCGGCTGGCGTGCCTACGACCGGGGCATTATGTGAGGCTCCCTGGCGCTCAGGCGCTTGCCAGACGCCGGGAAGACGGCCGTATGGTCAGCGTCAACGGCAGAAACTCGAGGATTGGTGGGACTTTCGTGGCGCCTTCGATGCGGTCGATCAAGCGGTTCGCCGCCAGTTCGGCGATGCGCTCTTCGTCGAAGGTAATCGAGGTGATCTGGGGGCGCGAGAAGTCCTTGTGGCCATTGCCGAATGAGACGAACGATACGTCCTCGGGCACCGAAAGGCCGTTGTCGGACAGCGCCGCCAAAGCGCCGGTGGCGACCGCGTCATTGAAGGCGACCATGGCGGTGAACTTGCTGCCTGTCGCGAGTGCCGC
>JBKJMF010000242.1:0-17198 GCA_046596525.1 Devosia sp.
CAAGAACGGCATCGCCTACTCGCTGGAGCAGGCCCGCCTCGTCGCCGAGCGCCTCGGCTACCCGCTGGTCATCCGCCCGTCCTACGTGCTCGGCGGCCGCGCCATGGCCATCGTCCACTCGCCCAGCGAGTTCGAGCGCTACGTGCAGGATACCCTCACCGGCCTCGTGCCGCCCGACATCTTGATCCGCTACCCCAACGACAAGACCGGCCAGATCAACTCGGTCCTCTCCGACAACCCGCTGCTGTTCGACGGTTATCTGTCGCGCGCCATCGAAATCGACGTCGATGCGCTCTCGGACGGCAAGGACGTGTTCGTCTGCGGCATCATGGAGCACATCGAGGAAGCCGGCATTCACTCCGGCGACAGCGCCTGCTCGCTCCCCCCGCAGCACCTCTCCGACGAGGTGATCGCCGAGCTGAAGCGCCAGACCACCGAGCTCGCGCTCAACCTCAAGGTCGGCGGCCTGATGAACGTCCAGTATGCGCTGAAGGACGGCACCATCTACATCCTCGAAGTGAACCCGCGCGCCTCGCGCACCGTGCCCTTCGTCGCCAAGGTGATCGGCCAGCCGATCGCCAAGATCGCCTCGCGCATCATGGCCGGCGAGACGCTCGCCAGCTTCAACCTGGTCGAAAAGAAGCTGAAGCACGTCGCGGTGAAGGAAGCAGTTTTCCCGTTCAACCGTTTCCCCGGCGTCGACACCGTGCTCGGCCCGGAGATGAAGTCGACCGGCGAAGTCATCGGCCTCGACTACAACTACCCCATGGCCTTCGCCAAGTCGCAGCTGGGCGCCGGCTCCAAGGTGCCGCGCGAAGGCACGGTGTTCATCTCGGTGCGCGACGACGACAAGCCGCTTATCCTCGATTTCTCGCGCCACCTCACCGAAGCCGGCTTCAAGCTCGTCGCCACCTCGGGCACCCACAAATACCTGGTGGAAAACGGCATCGCCGCCACCAAGGTCAACAAGGTGCTGGAAGGCCGCCCGCATATCGTCGACATGATGAAGAACGGCGGCATCCAGCTGGTGATCAACACCACCGATGGCACCAAGTCGATCACCGACAGCCGCGACATCCGCCGTACCGCCCTGATGGGCAAGATCCCCTACTACACGACGATCCCCGGCGCCGTCGCCGCCGTGGAAGGCATCATCGCGTATCGCGAGGGCAACCTGCAGGTCCGCCCGCTGCAGGATTACTTCGCGGCCTGACGCGACTTTCATCGGGCGGCAGAAGCACCGCCGCCGGATTTGACAGCCCGGATCGGGGCACCTAAAAACCACGCATCATGAAGCTGGCAGACCGAACCACCTGCATCGCGTCGCGCGCCTGATCGGCGTGGCGATGCTGCCCGCCCGGCGCCTGTCGCCGGCGAGTGCGGCTGCTCATTCTCATCCATTTCGGCCAATAGCGTCCGCATCTCGCGGCGCCGGCCAACTATCGAGACAGCATCATGACCAACTACTTCCAAAGCCCGTTCGCCGGCATCCGGCTCGACGAGCAGGTGACCAACCCCAACATCCTCGTCGGCCGTTTCAGCTACTATTCCGGCTACTACCACGGCCACAGCTTCGACGATTGCGCCCGCTTCCTGATGCCGGACCGCACCGATGTCGATCGTCTGATCATCGGCAGCTTCTGCTCCATCGGCTCGGGCGCCGCCTTCATCATGGCCGGCAACCAGGGCCATCGGCACGACTGGATCAGCACCTTCCCGTTCCACTACATGCCCGAGGTCAACGCCTTCGCCGGCGCCATCGACGGCTTCCGGCCGGCCGGCAACACCGTCATCGGCAACGATGTGTGGATCGGCTCCGAGGCCATCATCATGCCCGGCGTCACCGTCGGCCACGGCGCTCTCATCGGCACCCGGGCGCTGGTGACCAAAGACGTCGAGCCCTACAGCATCGTCGGCGGCAATCCGGCGAAGCCGATCCGCAAGCGCTTCACCGAGGACGAGATCGCCCTGCTGCTCGAAATGAACTGGTGGGACTGGAGCGACGCGCAACTCGCCGGCGCGATGCCGCTGTTCACCTCGAACCGCATCGCGGATCTTCACGTATATTGGCAGACTGAAGTACTGACAAGATAAACGGAAGTCTGCTGGACCAGACGATCCACCTCTCCCAATACTGCGAAAACCATCGGGAGAGGACGTCATGGACCAACAAGCCCTTATCGCGCGGGTCGTCGAAGCTTTCGGCAGCGACCCGCGCATAACCGCCCTGTTCCTCTCCGGCAGCTTCGGCACCGGTACCGCCGACCAGTTCAGCGACGTCGACCTCCTCGCCATCGCCGATCCGGCCGATCACGAGGCGCTCGCCACCGACTGGCGCAAGGCGCTCGAGGCCATCGCCCCCATCGTCCATTACAACCGCCTGCCCCACGCGCTGGTGCTCAACGCCATCACCGACCAGTGGCTACGCGTCGACCTCCACATCGCCAACCGCGACCACCTCGCGCACACCGCGCAGGACGCGCTGAAGCCGCTCATCGACCGCGACAACCTCTACGCCACCCTCCGCCCCGAGACCCCGTTGCCCGCCCGCAACCCCGGCCGCCTCGGCTGGATGGTCGGCGAGTTCATCCGCATTCTCGGCCTGACGCCGGTGGCGATCGGCCGCGGCGAGGTGGAACTCATGACCGTCGGCAACACCTTCCTCCGCCGCTTCCTCACCGACCTCCTGACCATCGAGGTCAACCCGCGCATCCCCGGCGGCATGCTGCACCTGAGCCGCGTCCTCGATCCCGGCCGCATGGCAGTGCTCGCGGCGGTGCCATTGCCTCAACTCACCGCCGCCTCCGCCATCGAGTCCGACCTCGCACTCGCCCGCGTCTTCATCCCCCGCGCCAAAACCCTCTGCGCATCGCTCGGGGTCGAATGGCCCCAAGCCTTCGAGACCGCAACCCGCATCCACCTGCAGCGTACCCTCCCCGCGCACAGCATCGACTGGTAGCGACGGCCGGCGCATACTGTCGGCCCCACCCAGCGGAACCCCTCCGTGAAAGTCGCCGTCCTCACCGCCATCGCCATGCTGGCTTTCGCCGCCAACTCGGTGCTGGCGCGCCTGGCCTTCGCCACGGCTGACGCCGAGCCGCTAAGCTACACCGGCGTGCGCCTCGCCTCCGGCGCCATCGTGCTTGCGGCACTGCTCATGCTTCGTTGGCAGCCGGGAGCCCGCTTCGCGTTCGGCGGCAGTTGGCGCGCCGCTGCCGCGCTCTTCGGCTATGCCTTTGCCTTCTCCATCGCATACATCCTGCTCGGCGCCGGCACTGGCGCGCTGATCCTGTTCGCCAGCGTGCAGGTGGGCATTCTGGGTTGGGCCGTGCTCAAGGGCGACCGTCCCTCCATCCTCGAATGGCTCGGCCTCGCGGTCGCCATCGCCGGTTTCATTTATCTGGTCTCGCCGGGCCTCATCGCGCCGCATCCGCTCGGCACACTGCTGATGGTGGGCTCCGGTCTTTGCTGGGCCGCCTACACCCTGCTCGGCCGTGGTTCGCAATCCCCCCTCACCGACACCGCCGGCAATTTTGTTCGCTGCCTGCCCATCGCCATCGTGCTGATCATCGCCGCCCTGCTGACCCAGCCGATGAACCCGCTGGCGCTCGCCTATGCGGTCGCCTCGGGCGCCATCGCCTCCGGCCTCGGCTACGCCATCTGGTACGCCGCGCCCCCGAGCCTCACCCGCACCCGCGCCGCCATCGTACAACTGACCGTGCCTGCCATCGCCGCAACCGGCGGTGTGCTGCTCATCGACGAACCGCTGACACAGCGCCTCGTCATCGCCTCGATCGCCATTCTCGGCGGCGTCGCCTTCGCGCTGATCACCGCCGACCGCCGACGCAGTGCCAAGGGTTGACCTCGCCGTTTCGATCGGTATTTTAGTCCCCGCAATGATGATGATCCGCAATTTCGCATCGGTGTTCCTGCTCGCCTGAGCGAGCCGCAAGGCACACCGCCGCGCCCTAGGGCGCCCCGCCCGCTGACGTCACGGCTTATGCCGTCGCTGTCGCGCGGGCTCATGCGAATTCGGAAACAACAATGCCTGACAACACACCCGCGCTCACCGCAGCGCAAATCGACGCTTTCATCACCGACGGCTTCGTCCGCATCGACAATGCCTTCCCCGCGGACGTCGCCGCCAAGGGCCGTGCCATCCTCTGGATGCTCACCGGCCTCGATCCGAACGATCCCAGCACCTGGACCAAGCCGGTCATCCGCCTCGGCGACAATCCGGCCGCTCCCTTCCGGGAGGCGGCCAATACCCCGGTCCTGACCTCCGCCTATGACCAGTTGGTCGGCCCCGGCCGCTGGCTGCCGCGCGGCAGCCTCGGCACCTTCCCGATCCGCTTCCCCTCGCCCGACGATCCGGGCGATGCCGGCTGGCACATCGATGTCAGCTTTGGCTGGGAGGAGAACCCAAACGACTTCATGGCCTGGCGCGCCAATGTCAGCTCGAAGGGCCGCGCCCTGCTGATGCTGTTCATCTTCTCGGAGGTCGGCGAGAACGACGCCCCAACCCGCATCCGCGTCGGCTCGCATCTCGATATCGCCCGCCAACTCGCTCCGGCGGGCGAAGCCGGTCTGTCGCTGCGCGAACTGGCGGCCGATAACTTTGCGGGGTCGGCGCACCGGCCGGAGGTCCTCGCCATCGGCAGCCCGGGCACAGTCTATCTCTGTCATCCGTTCCTGGTGCGTGCCGCCCAACCGCACCACGGCACCGTGCCACGCTTCATGGCCCAGCCGCCGCTGATGCCAAGTCAGCCGCTGAGCCTCGATCGTGCCGATGGCGACTATTCCCCCGTGGAAATCGCCATCCGCCAGGCCATCGCCTGATCCGCAAACAGTCCTCATTGGGGGCCGGCCTCATGCCGGCCCCCGCACCCTCAGAACCGCGCCGATGCGCCGCGGTCGCATTTCCTAGTCGGATTTTGCGGCCCTGCCCTCCGACGCGCCAAATCCTGCTCGCCACAAGAGTGGTCGACATCACTCGCCCCCGATAGCTTGCGCCACCATCGACACGGGGGCGTGCATTTGATCTGGGGCATCGATCCGCTCTATTCGCTGTCGGGCTTCATCGTCGGCCTGATCGTCGGCTTTACCGGCGTCGGCGGCGGGTCCCTGATGACCCCGCTGCTCATCCTGCTGTTCCATGTCCACCCGGCCACCGCCGTCGGCACCGACCTGCTGTTCGCCGCGGCAACCAAGACAGCCGGCACCGTCGTCCATGGCTTCAACCGCCACGTCGATTGGCTGATCGTCGGGAAGCTCGCCATCGGCAGCGTCACCTCCGCCGCCGTCACGCTCTACGTCCTCTCTCAACTCGGCGGCTCCGACCCGGGCGTCGCCCACCTGCTCGCCTCCATCCTCGGCGCCATGCTGGTGCTCACCGCCCTGTCGCTGATCTTCCGCAACCGGCTGTTCGGCTTCGCCCGCAGCCACCGCGAGCTTTCCCCGCGCACTCAGACCATCGTCACCATCGGCTTCGGCGCGCTGCTCGGCGTGCTGGTGTCCATCTCGTCGGTCGGCGCCGGCGCCATCGGCGTCACTGTGCTGATGCTGCTCTATCCGCGCCTGTCACTGGTCCGCGTCGTCGCCAGCGACATCGCCCATGCCGTGCCACTAACCCTCGTCGCTGGGCTCGGCCACTGGGCCATCGGCAATGTCGAATGGGGTATGCTGGTATCGCTGCTCATCGGCTCGATCCCGGGCATCCTGATCGCCAGCTTCTTCGCCCCGAAAGTCCCCGAAAGCGTCGTGCGCCTGCTGCTCGCTGCCGTGTTGAGCGTCGTCGGCATCCGCCTGCTCTTCGCCTAGGCCCGCGCCGCCACCACGATCAGCCCCTCGACCGCCACCCCGCGATCCATCCGGATCGCAACCGCCTGCGCCGTCACCACCTCGAGCCCCACCGCGCTGCACAGTGCCAGCGTCGGCTCCGCCGCGTGCTGGAACCGCAGCGAAGTGCCGAGCCGCACCGCATCCTCGCCGGCATGCGTCTCCAGCGAGAACCCAAGCAGCCCACCCGGCGTCAACGCCCGGCTCGCCGCCGTCAGCGCCGGCTCCAGCGCTCCGACATAGTTGAACACATCCGCCGCCACGATCAGGCCCGCCGTTCCCTCCTCGGCATCAAGGAAGCTCACCAGATCGGCCTTCTCCAACTGATCGTAGATCCCCTTGCGCCGAGCCTCGGTCAGCATCCTTGCCGACAGGTCGACGCCTTCCAGCCGATCGGCCAGCGGCCGCAGCCGCTCCCCCATCAGGCCGGTACCGCACCCGAGGTCAAGCGCCCGCCCAACCCGCTGCACGCCGCGCGCCGCCATCACCTCGCCGATCGCCGTGGCGAGCGCCTCGGGCACCTGATACCCCAGCTTCGCCACCAGCGACTCCTCGAAGCGCGGCGCGTAGTCGTCGAACAGCGCCTCGACATAGGCCGGCGCCGGGGCAGTCGTCCCCGCGCCATGCGCTGCGAGCTTCAGCACAGCCCCGAACAGCCCCTTGGCATCCAGCTGCAGCAACTGCGTCCACGCCACCACCGCGCCCGCAATGTCGCCCGCCGCTTCGCGATAGCCGCCAAGCAAACTCCACCCGGCCACCCATTGCGGCACCAGCTCGAGCACCTGGGTCATCAGGTCGGCGGCCTCGGCGAAAGCGCGCTCGGCGGCGAGCGCCGCGGCGTAGCTCGCACGGCGATCGGCAACCAGGTCGCCGGACGAATACTGTATTTCGTGCAAGTTGTTTGGCACCGCGGTGGGGTGGGCATGCGTGTAGCGCGTCGCCGTGCCGCGGGGAAGATGGGCAATCGTGGGAATTTCCACTTTGCTGTCACAATGGCACGGCATACACTGCATTATGGGCACTCGGCGGGAGCCGGCCCTGCCTGCCGGGCTGAGTCGCCTGGTTTCTCTACGCCTTAGTGTCCCACTCCCTGGGCGCGAGGACTGCTAGTCAGATCGAATTTCAACCCGTTGCGCCACCTGCGCGCCGGGGAAAAGGCGTTTTGTCGCCCGTATTGATAGGCAGAAAATTTCGGTCTACAAGTTAACCGTCGAATATTGCGGCCGACACTTCGTGCCTGGCGTCTCAACGCGCCTGCTGAGGTCATTCCAAGAATTCGATTGGCGGAGTTTCCATTGGGGTGGGAACTGCCACGGCAGACTGCGAAAGGGACTATGTATGGCTACCGGCACTGTAAAATGGTTCAACGGCCAGAAGGGCTATGGCTTTATTCAGCCCGATGAGGGTGGGGCTGATGTGTTCGTGCATATCTCTGCTGTCCAGCGTTCGGGGCTTTCGGGCCTCGATGAAGGTCAGAAGGTGACGTACGAGATCGTCAAGGACAAGCGGACCGGCAAGAACGCCGCCGACAACCTCCAGGCGTCCTGATCCCGGATCGGATGCCGTCAGGCAGGCATCCGTATCCCGATCGGATGCCCGAGGCGTCCTGATCACACCGGATCGACGTTAGATCAACGAGGCGCAGTCTCCGGACTGCGCCTCTGTTTTTTGCTGATCAGCCGTGCTCTCCGTGTGAACGGCCAGCCAGCCAACGACCAGCCAGTGGTGGTCGAAACGCTAGTCCGGATAAGTCGTATGACCACCGACGCGCGACCGCCCCATCCGCACACATCCGGCTATACTCGTTCATTTCCGTCAAAACAGCGGGAATATTCGATCTAGTGGTGCGTGCAGCGGATCATGGCCAAACAACCCGCCACCATGAACCGCGCATTCAGATCGCGTTCAGCGCCAACGGATCATTAACCGCCCCATCGAAACCAACCACCTGATGAGGGTATCAACATGACGATCCGTAACCAGATCATTGCTCACAGCCGCTCCGTGCTGCTGCTTGCGGCAATGGTGGGCGCCGGTCAGGCTGTCCTTGCCTCCCCGGCCTTCGCAATCCAGGAAGACCAGTTCCCGAGCTGCCGCGTCGCGCTCGAAGGCACCGCCTTCACCCCGCTCGCCGGTACTCGCGAATACAATGCCAAGTGCTGCTTCGTGCTGTCCGAGAAGCGCTGGTATAACGACAACGCCGTGTTCCTGAGCGCCGTCTACGGCCTCAACGACGATGAAGCCATGCTCACCACCCACTGCCGCCGCGTGGCGATGGAGACCCATTCGCTGCTCAGCGGCGACGGTGATGGCGACGGCGACGGTGATGGCGATGGTGACGGTGATGGCGATGGTGATGGCGACGGCGATGGCCGTCCGACCGGCGATGGCGACGGTGACGGCCCCTACACGCCTCCGGTCATCTACTAAGACCACGCTGGCTTTTGCTCCTACCTGCCCACCATCAACCATCTGATGGTGGGCAGCATATTTTAGTGGGCTTGTAGGACGAGCCGATTGCATACTCGTGACCCAGAGAGAAGCGAACCAGCAATGCTGCACCAGGCTATTGGCGACACAGGTATCGGTGAAACGCTGCGCGCTGCGCTGGTGGACGCCTTCGATGGCGACGCCCCGCTTCCCCGGTTTTCCGCCGCTAGCGGCAGCCTCGTTGTCGCCACGAGCCGCATTCGCGGCCAGGTCCACCAGCGCCTCTTTGCTGCCGATGAAACGCTCATGGCCGCCCTCGACAAGGTCATCGTCGAACTCGATTTGATGGATGGTAGTGTCGACGCGATCGAGCTCAACCTCTGCCACTCGCTTCGTCCGGTTCCCGGCGATCTCGACTCCACTCGCCTCGACAACAATCAGGCCGGCATCTTCGGCGTGGCGCTGATTGCGGGGGCCGAACTCCATTCTCTTATCGCCCCCACCGAACTGATTGCCAGCAACCGCTCACCCAAGCGCGCTGTCGCGCACCTGCTCGAAAGTGCCGGCCTTGCCGCCGAAACCCTCACTCTCGGCGCGCTCACCGCCGCCACCATCAAATCCGAGCAGTATCTCTGCCGCCTCAGCCCAGGCGCCGCAGATATCCGCCCGCTGTTCCGCGGCGCGCGACCCATCGAACTGGTCCCGATGGACCGCCACGCCGTAAAGAACCTCGCCGACGGCATGTCGCGCTGGATGCTGAACCAGGTCCAGCCCAACGGACGCACGATCTACAAATACTGGCCAAGCCGCGGCGCCGAAGCCGATGGCGACAACACCATCCGCCAGGCTATGGCTACCATCTGCCTCGGCCGCATCGCCGCCCGAACCGCCGACCCCGATGCTCGCGACCGCGCCGACCGCAACCTCGACCACCTGATCGCCACCTATTATCGCGAAGACGGCCCCCACGGCCTCGCCATGGAGGGCGACAAGGCAAAGCTCGGCGGCATCGCGCTCGCCGCCCTCGCCATCCTCGAGCCCCCCAACCGGACCAGGCACGCCAAAGCCCTCGCCCGGCTTATCGAAACCACGACTTTCCTCCACAACCCCGATGGCAGCTTCCGCACCTTCTACGCCCCCGCCGACCGCAACGATTGCCAGAATTTCTACCCTGGCGAGACCCTGCTGCTCTGGGCACACGCGCTCAAGGCCGGCCTGCCCGGCGTCACCGCCGAGGCCTACATGCGTGCCTTCCGCTACTATCGTGGCTTCTTCCGCGCCGATCCCAACCCGGCTTTCGTGCCGTGGCACACGCAGGCCCACTTCGTCATGCGCGACCTCGTCGACGAGCCGGAACTGGATGGCTTCATCTTCGAAATGAACGACTGGTTGCTCTCCATGCAGCAATGGGACAGCGCACCCTATGCCGATCTGCTCGGCCGCTTTTACGACCCCCAGCGTCCCCATCTCGGCTCGCCGCACGCCTCGGCCACCGGCGTCTACCTCGAAGGCCTGATCGACGCCTTCGAGCTCGCCCGTCTCTATGGCGACAAGCGCCGCCAGGCCAGCTACCGCACGGCTATCCTGCGCGGCGCCAAGAACCTTGCCCGCCTGCAGTTCCGCACCGATGACGACATGTTCTACATCCGCCAGCGCCAGCGCGCCGAAGGCGGCATCCGCACCGAGACCTACAACAACGAGATCCGCGTCGATAACGTCCAGCATGGCCTCATGGGCCTGCAACGCGTCCTCGAGCGCTTCACGCCCGCCGATTACGCCCAGCCGGACACCTGAGGCAAAGGCCGCCATCCGCACCCCCTTGACCGGCGCATCATTCGCAACGATATGCACCGCTCGTGCAACGCGGGATACGCTCCGCTTGACCGAAGCCTTCGCCGAAGGCAGTTTACGTTAGAAGCTCCCCCTCAGGTCAGCATGCTGACGACGCCGAATGACTTTGGCAGGGGAGCCTTGCTTTGAGTGGAGACGACGATGGACAAGATTCCGATGACACCCGGCGGTCACAAGACCCTGTCTGAGGAATATCGTCGTCGCACCTCGGAGGAGCGGCCCAGGATCATTGCCGACATTTCGGAAGCCCGCGCCCACGGCGACCTCTCGGAAAACGCCGAGTACCACGCCGCCAAGGAGCAGCAGAGCCTCAACGAAGGCCGCATCAAGGAACTCGAGGCGCTGCTGGCGCTCGCCGATATCATCGACGTCACCAAGCTGAGCGGCTCGACCATCAAGTTCGGCGCCACGGTGAAGCTCGTCGACGAGGATACCGAGGCCGAAAAGCAGTACCAGATCGTCGGCGATGCCGAGGCGGACCTTTCGCGGGGCCGCATCTCGATCTCGTCGCCCATCGCGCGCGCCATGATCGGCAAGGAAGCCGGCGATTCGGTCGAGGTCACCGCCCCCGGCGGCGCCAAGACCTATGAAATCCTCGACGTGAAGTTCGTCTGACCACGTTTTAGGCTTGCCGCCTGTCACCTAAGCTGTGACTTTTCGGTGGGTCCGTGCGCTCCATCGTCTCAGGGCGATGGCAGTGCCCTTGAAAGGTGTGCGACGAACCTCCTATTTTGATCTAGGGCTTAAGTCTCAGAGTAAGTGGAGCGTAAGGTGCACGCCAAAGTCGTCATCATCGGATCGGGTCCGGCCGGTTACACGGCGGCCATCTATGCGGCGCGCGCCATGCTGGAGCCCGTCATGATCGCCGGCCTCCAGCCGGGCGGCCAGTTCACCATCACCACCGATGTCGAGAATTATCCCGGCTTCGCCGACGTCATCCAGGGCCCCTGGCTCATGGACCAGATGAAGGCCCAGGCCGAGCATGTCGGCACCAAGATGATCAACGACATCATTGTCGAGGTCGATTTCGACAAGCGCCCGTTCGTCCTCATCGGCGATGGCGGCACCCGCTACACCGCCGACTCGGTGATCATCGCCACCGGCGCGCAGGCGCGCTGGCTCGGCCTCGAGTCCGAGGAGAAGTTCCAGGGTTTTGGCGTCTCCGCCTGCGCCACCTGCGACGGCTTCTTCTACCGCGGCAAGGAAGTGGTCGTGGTCGGCGGTGGCAACACCGCAGTCGAGGAAGCGCTGTTCCTCACCAATTTCGCTTCCAAGGTCACGGTCGTCCATCGCCGGGGCGAGTTCCGCGCCGAGCGCATCCTGCAGCAACGGCTGTTCAAGCACCCCAAGGTCGAAGTGATCTGGAACGCCGAGATCGAAGAGGTCTATGGCGACCACATGCCCCGCTCGGTCAAGGGCGTGAAGATCCGCGACACCACCACCGGCCGCATCACCGAGAAGAACGTCGACGGCGTGTTCATCGCCATCGGCCACTCCCCGGCCACCTCGATCTTCTCGGGCAAGCTTGACATGAAGCCGGGCGGCTACCTGAAGGTCGCCCCGGGCACCACCTCCACCAACATCGCGGGCGTCTTCGCCGCCGGTGACGTCACCGACGACGTCTACCGGCAGGCCGTGACGGCGGCCGGCATGGGCTGCATGGCGGCCCTCGACGCGGAAGAATATCTGGCATCGCTCGAGCTCGCAGAAGCGGCGGAATAGGCGATGCTGGATTGGGACAAGCTCCGCATCTTCCACACCGCCGCTGAATCCGGGTCTTTCACCCACGCCGCCGAAAAGCTCAACATGAGCCAGTCTGCCGTGTCGCGGCAGATTTCGGCGCTGGAGGAAGACCTCGGCCTAAAACTCTTCATCCGCCACGCCCGCGGCCTCGTGCTGACGGAAGTCGGCGAGCAGCTGTTTCGCACTGCGCATCGCATGCACTGGGAACTGCAGCAGGTCGAAACCCAGATGTCCGAGAGCCAGGAGGTGCCTACAGCTCCCCTGCTCGTCACCACCACCGTGGGTATCGGCTCGACCTGGCTATCCTCGCGCATCCACGAGTTCCTGATCCTTTATCCGGAAATCCAGATCGAGATTAAGCTCAACGACGCCGAGCTCGATCTCGCCATGCGCGAAGCCGACGTCGCCATTCGCCTGCACCGCCCGAACCAGTCCGAGATGATCCAGCGCAAGCTGTTCACCGTGCACAACCACTTCTACGCCTCGCGCAGCTACCTTGAGGAGTTCGGCGAGCCGCAGGCCGTCGAGGATCTCGATAGCCACCGCGTCATCGCCTTCGGCGAGCCCGTGCCGTCCTACCTCGGCGACATCAACTATCTCGAACGCCTCGGCCGCCCCGATTCCTCGCCGCGCCGTGCAGCGATGAAGGTCAACGCCATCTACGGCATGATGCAGGCCTGCCGCGCCGGCATCGGCATCGCCATGTTGCCCGCCTATGTCACCGAGAACGAGAACAACCTGGTCCGCGTCCTCGCCGGCATCGAGCTCCCGGCCTACGAGGCCTACTTCGTCTATCCCCCGGCCCTGAAGAACTCCAAACGCGTCGGCGTCTTCCGCGATTTCCTCGTCGGCAAGGCCCGGGAGTGGTCGTTCTAACTTTCGTCGATATCGTGTGACTGTCGGAACCATCAGCCCGTCGTCCGGTTATGAGCGCGAACGCGATCCCGCGTCGCAACTCCACGGAGGATAAGATGGCTGACAAGACCCTCGACGACCTGTTCCTCGATACCCTCAAGGACATCTACTACGCCGAAAAGCAGATCGTGAAGACGCTGCCAAAGATGGCCAAGGCGGCGACTTCGCCCGAACTGAAGGCCGGTTTCGAGAAGCATCTCGAAGAGACCGAAGGCCATGTCGAGCGCCTCGAGCAGGTGTTCGAACTGATCGGTAAGCCGGCCCGTGGCAAGACCTGCGACGCCATCCTCGGCATCATCGAGGAAGGCAAGTCGATCATCGAAGACTTCAAGGGCACGTCTGCGCTCGACGCCGGCCTCGTCTCAGCGGCACAGGCCGTCGAGCACTACGAGATCGCCCGCTACGGCACGCTCAAGACCTGGGCCCAGCAGCTCGGCCACAAGGAGGCTGTGACGCTTCTCGACGCGACTCTCAAGGAAGAGATCGCAACCGACAAGAAGCTCAGCCAGGTAGCTGAAAGCAACGTCAACCGCATGGCGGCCTGAACAACCTCGAGTGGGGCCGACGCCCCACTCACCCCATCTCAGCGCGGCCGCACCACTTTGAATTCGAGCTGCTTGCGCACCGAGAAACCTAGCCGCTCGTAGAGCGCAATCGCCGCGGCATTGTCGGTCTTCACATGCAGGAACGACACCCGCCCCTCCGCCGCGATCAGCGCCGAAACATACGACACCAGCGCCTTCGCCAATCCCCTGCCCCGGAACTCAGGCCACGTGCAGACCGCGCTGACTTCCGTCAGCCCGCCGAGCCGCATCCGCTCCCCCGCCATCGCCATCAGCCGCCCTTTTTCGGACCGCAGCCCGAAGTACCGTCCGATGCCGATCGTTCCGATGCGAAACGGTCCCGGCTCGGTCGCCGTAGCCAACTCCAGCATCTCCTCGGCATCCGCCACCACCAGCAGCACCGGTGCTTCGCTCGGCGACGCGGGCGGCTCATGGCACACCATCTGGAAAACTGGCACGACCTGCAGCAACTCCCAGTCGTCCGGCACGTCATACGATCGCGCGGTCACCAACCCAACTCCACCGTCCGGCTCGATCAGTGGTCTGAGATCATCGAACGCCTCGCGGTCAACATCTCCGCCCGATAGCGCGCCGCGAGACCATTCTGCAGCCCCAGCGCCGCATGGTCGGTGGTCAGGGCATTCCACGCCGGGTCGTCGAGAACGGTGAAGTCGGTCATGCGAGCGTCCTTGCTGATAGCGGCAGGCCTCTACCACTCCGCCGCCCACTTTCCCATGTCCCTCCGTTCATCGGCAATTCAGCCGCCTCGGCTAGAACGTGCCAAACCTTGGGGGTCATCATGCATCGCTTCGCCGCCGCTGCCGCACTCTGCTTGCTCGCCACGCCATCCTTCGCCCAGATAATCACCATCGCGCCCATGCAGATCGGCGAGGTATTCTGCATCGGCCGCCTGGGCAACGACATGGCGCCGGTCGGGGGCCTGCTCACCGCAGAGCTAAAGACCGCCATCGCTGAAGCCGAAGCGAAAAACGACACCATCCAGAAGGCCCACCCCGACGAGAAGCCGCCGCTCGGCGACGGCATCCCGTGGCAGGCCTTCCCCGACTACGCCGCCGAGTGCAAGGTCGGCGAGGTGACCCTGGAAGCCGACCGGGCCACCGTCGACATCGCATACGGCTTCCCCGAATACCCGGACGCCAACTTCACCGATCATCTGCAACTGGTGCTGGTCGCCTACCCGACTCTCTCCGAACCCCTCTGGCGCATCGAGAACCTCGCCTACGCCACAGAAGGCGACCTCCGCACCGTCCTCGTCGGCGCCTTCGCGAACTGATCTCTCAGCCCGTGCCTTCTCCCCTTGAGGGAGAAGGTGCCCAAAGGGCGGATGAGGGGTCCCGCATCGTTCGCGATGTGCGCTCTGAACGAAGTGAAGAGCGACGCGCCCACCGCTTGCTTCGCCCCTTGACGCCCCGCCCCTAAAGGCGCATTCCGGCTCAGTTCCGGGCGCTTGCACCCGGACCTTCATCAAGGACTGAAAATGAACCCCGACAGTCGAAGTCGATCTTCGATCTTGCCGGCGCTCTAGGCTCCTCAAGCCGGGCGCGCCGGTGCGGCTATCTCTTGGAGCCCCATCATGCTGCGTGCCTATATCCGCGAAGGCGACCGCCTCGTCCCCACCGATTTCGATCCCGCCACCGGCACCCAGCTGGCCGGCGCCGTGTGGTACAGCCTCACCGACCCGACGCGCGAGGAGGACAAGTTCGTCGAGTCCTGTCTCGGCATCGATATCCCGACCCGCCGCGAGATGCAGGACATCGAGCCGTCCGCCCGCCTCTACAGCGAGGACGGCGCCGAGTTCATGACCATCACCGCACTGATCGACAGCGAAACGGATCAACCGGTAAAGACGCCAATCACCTTCGTCTTGCGCAACGACCAGCTGGTCACCGTGCGCTACGCCGACCCAAAACCCTTCCGCCTCTACGAGCGCCTCGTTTCCCGCCCCACCCCCGGCGAGGTCGGCGGTGAGCGCGTCATGATCGGTCTGCTCGAATCCTTCATCGATCGGCTCGCCCAGCTGCTCGAGAACACCGGCGACGGCATCGACCAGATCTCGCGCGAAGTGTTCGGGAACAAGGCCACCAAGCCCACCCGCAAGACGCGCGACCTGCAATCGCTCATCGAGCGCATCGGCAAGAAGGGTGACGTGCTCACCCTCGCCCGTGAAAGCCTGGTCTCGATCAGCCGGTTGGTCAGCTTCCACCAGTCGAGTGGCTCGGAAGACCAGAAGGCCACCCGCGAGCGGAAGCAGGATCTGAAGGTCCTGCTGCGCGACGCCGCCGCGCTCAGCGATCACGCCGCCTTCCTGTCCGACAAGATCACCTTCCTCCTCGACGCGACGCTCGGGCTGATCAATCTCGAGCAGAACCAGATCATCAAGATCTTCTCGGTCGCCGCGGTGGTGTTCCTGCCGCCCACCCTCGTCGCCTCGATCTACGGCATGAACTTCGATTTCATGCCCGAACTGCAATGGGCCGGCGGCTATCCGTTCGCGCTGGGGCTCATGGTCATCTCGGCCATTGTCCCCTACGCCTTCTTCAAGCGCAGCGGCTGGCTCTGACCCGGCGCCGGCACACCAGATTCGCGCCGGAAAAACTGACATATAACTGTCACATCAAGCCCTTAGCGCACGCGATCACGGTTGCGTGCGACACCGTAACACACCGCCAAAACCGCAATACACGAGCAAACTCATCGACTTAACAGCCATGCACCGAGCGCATGGCCACCATACGGAACTCTTCGGTTGATGGGGCAACCCCACCGACATATATCCCCGCTCGACAGCAGCTGAGCGCATCTCCCTCCTCCTCCTTGCGCTCGTTGTTGTTCTCCCTGCAGCCAGCAAATGGCTGCAACCTCGGCCCCGCTCTCCCCTCGAGCGGGGCCTTGTTTTTTCTCACCCAGCCATGCCGCAAGCTCTCCCGTGTTGACGCATACGTCACGGCAGTATGACTGACCTATCCCTGCGCAAACTGCATAGCTGGCATGTAAAGGTCTGCATTGTGGACCAAACGGTCAAAGTGCATATTGTGGATGTCGATGTGAGCCGCACCGTATCCTCCTCCCTCGGTCCTGCTCTGCGACACCGGTTTCAAGTCGTATCCTCCTCCCTCGACTTGGGGCCAACGGCAAATGGCGTATCCTCCTCCCTCGTCCATTTGCCACCACTTCAGATTTGGACTTCGGTCCTTTTCATCAGGCTCCATCTTCGGATGGAGCCTCTTTTTTTGCTTGTTCTGATCTCTGCGCATCGGCAGCGTTGCCAGCGCACCGAGTCGCCTCGCGCCCAGCGCATGGCAGACGTTCCGACTTGGCGATTGTTCAAGTTGCGAAGCCGCCCGATAGTTGTGTCGACGAATTGCAGCCTCTCCTCCTCCCTGGCTGCGTTCTGATGGGTCGCCCGCTTCGGCGAGCCGGCCTCTGAAAGGCTCCGCTCATCCCCTCGAGCGGAGCCTTTTTTCTTTTCCGCCGGTTGCCCCTCGGCCCAGCCACGCTAGGGTGTCGCTCCCACGCGAGACCCGGCCATGGCACAGACTCTCCCGACAACTTCCCTGCCCTCCGGCAAACGCGCACCCGTGCTCGGCCAGGGTACCTGGCGCATGGGCGAGGACCGTCGTCGGCACACTGACGAAGTGACCGCGCTCCGCCGCGGCATCGAGCTCGGCATGACGCTCATCGATACCGCCGAGATGTACGGCGACGCCGAGCTGGTCGTCGCCGACGCGATCAAGGGACGCCGCAACGAGGTGCAACTGGTCAGCAAGGTGCTGCCCTCCAACGCCAGTCGTGCCGGCACCATCGCCGCGTGCGAGCGCAGCCTGAAGCGGCTCGGCA
>JBKJMF010000288.1:0-11515 GCA_046596525.1 Devosia sp.
TCCTGCGCCACGGCGGGCGTCACGGTTTCCACCGAGGTGCCGGCGAAGCGGGTATTGCCGGAGACGGCGACCGGCTGGCCGGCGCCCGGCGGGGCTTCCAGCGTGATGATCTTGTCCTCGGTCTTGCCGCCGCGGAAGTACTGGAGGTCCGCCGTGGCGCCGACGGGCTTGGTGGCAAGACGGAAATCGAAGGCGCTCGGCTGCTCGATGTTGAAGCCGTCGACCGCGAGGATGACATCGCCATCGGCGAAACCGGCTTTCTCGGCCGGACCGCCGGGTGCGAGTTCGCTGATCAGCGCGCCGCGGGCCTGGCCGAGGCCCAGGCTGTCGGCGAGATCGGCGGTGACCGGCTGCATGCGGGCTCCGAACCAGGGGCGGACCAGTGCACCGCCGGAAATGCCGGTCTCGGCGACGAGCTTGGCCATATTTGCGGGGATAGCGAAGCCGATGCCGACCGAGCCGCCGGAGCGCGAGACGACGATGGCAGTGTTGACGCCGACCAGGTGGCCCTGCAGGTCGACCAGCGCGCCACCGGAATTGCCCGGATTGATGGCGGCGTCGGTCTGGATGAAGAACTCGTAGTTCGAGCTTTCGACGCCGGTCCGCGCCAGCGCCGAGACGATGCCCGAGGTGACGGTCAGGCCGACGCCGAACGGGTTGCCAATGGCGAGCACCAGGTCGCCAACCTCGAGCTGGTCGGAATCGGCGAAGGCCAGTGCCGGGAAGGTGGCACCCTTGGCGTCCTTGACCTTCAGCACGGCGAGGTCAGTCTTCGGATCGTCCAGCACCAGGTCGACCGGGTATTCGTGCCCGTCATTGGTCGAGATGCGGATGTCGGTGGCGCCTTCGATGACGTGGTGGTTGGTGAGGATCACGCCGGCACCATCGACGATGACGCCCGAGCCCAGCGACTGCGACTTCTGCGGGCGGCTGTCCATGAACGGGCTGTCGCCGCCGAAGAACTGCGAAAAGAACGGATCGTTGAGGAACGGCGAGGTGGCGCGCTGGCTGATGGTGGTGGCGTAGACGTTTACCACCGACGGCGTCACCGACTTCACCACCGGGGCGAAGCTCAGCTGCATCTCGGTGCGCGTCACGGGAACGGCGCGGGTTTCTACGGCTGCTGTCTCGGCCGCCTGCGCGGCGATCGGCGCCACCGCCGGCTCGGTCGTTCGGCTCGAAATCTCGGCATATCCGAACACCAGAGCGGCGCCGGCGGCGACCGCTCCGAGAGCCATGATCCAACCCTGTTTCGACATCGTCACATCCTCAGGCGATACTGCGCGCGCAGCGCGCTGCGAGGGCCCGACAAACGCCGCGAATCTGGCGCCTTTTAGGTGCTGGGCTTACGGATTGGTAATCGACGAAATATGACGTTGCCCAGAGGGTCAATCGACCCTATATGCAGCGCTCACTTTTCCGCCCCTCGAGGACCTTCTCGTACAAGACCCCTGAAAGGTTAGCCGCCCAATGACTGAGCCAACCACGGTCTACGCCAACACTTCGCAGCTGATCGCCAGCGAAGAGCCGGATTTTCCGAGCTTCCTGTTCTGCTCCAAGGAGCTGCACCGGGCGACCAAGGTGTTCAAGAAGGGCTTCGACGGCCTGCTGACCTACGCGGTCAAGTGCAACCCGTCGCCGCACATCATCAAGCAGCTGCACGAAGAGGGCATCAAGGCCTTCGACGTCGCCTCCAACATGGAGATGGAGCTGGTGCGCGACTACGCTCCCGGCGCGGTGATGCACTACAACAACCCGATCAAGAACAAGCGCGAGATCGAGCGCGCCTACGAAGAGTTCGGCGTCCGCTCCTTCACCATCGACCACCCGCAGCAGCTCGACCAGCTGGCCGCCGTGGTGTCGCCGAGCAAGGACATCGAGGTCACTACCCGCTTCAAGGCCGGCAAGGCGCTGAAGTCGTACGATTTCGGCATCAAGTTCGGCGTCATGCAGGACGGCGCGGCCGAGATCGTCAGCCTCGTCGACCAGATGGGCTACACCCCGTCGCTGTGCTTCCACGTCGGCAGCCAGTGCGAGGACGCCTATGCTTACGAGCGGCACATCGCCGCCGCGGCGAAGATCTGCGAAGAGTCGGGCATCGAGCTGAAGCGCCTCAATATCGGCGGCGGCTACCCGGCGCCCTACCCGACCTCCGAAGCGCCGCCGATGGACTACTATTTCGAGACCATCTCGCAGGCGGTGAAGGACAATTTCGGCAAGTCCAAGCCTGAGTTGATCATCGAACCCGGCCGGGCGCTGGTGACCTCCTCGACCTCGCTGCTGCTGCGCGTAAAACATCAGCGCGGCGGGCAGTCGGTCTATCTCAACGACGGGGCCTATGGCTCGCTGATGGAAGTGAAGTTCATGCACTTCACCCCGCCGGTGCGCGTCTGGCGCGGTCCGCGTGTCCACGACAATGACGCCGATTTCTCCGAGTTCACGGTGTGGGGACCGACCTGCGACAGCTACGACGTGCTGCCCCAGGTGTTCACGCTGCCCGCCGATATCGACGAGGACGACTGGGTGGAGTTCGGCCTGATGGGTGCCTACACCCAGGCCTCGCTCACCCCGTTCAACGGCTTCTGGCGCCGGGATCAGTACTGGGTGGACGAAGTGTACACCGGCAAGGACCAGCAGCCCGAGTAAGCTGCGGCCATCGTCGAACTAGAAAAGCCCGGTGAGCCCAAGCTCCCGGGCTTTTTGCTTGAGCGACTACGATCCGCGTAGCTCTCACCCCACACCGCCGTCATTCCCGCGAAGGCGGGAACCTAGTGGGATGCGGCTGCAGCGCGGTCGACTGAGAAATCCCACTGGGTCCCGCCTTCGCGGGGATGACGACAGTGAGTAGGAGGTAGGGGACTACCGTGGGCGCCCGTGGTTCTCATCCCCTGTTCACCACCCCGCGACAGGCATATCCTCCCCTCAGCAACCTGTGAGGTGCGAAAATGCCGGGTGGGGTGGTCTTGGCGCTTGTGGTGGCTCTGGGCTTTGTGGCCTGGGGCGCGGTGTTGTTCTGGCGGGGCCGGATCGTCGATCGCGAGGAGCGGCACGAGACGCGGCGCGAACGACGGCGCCTGCATCACAAGAGCTAGAGCAGCTTCTCGATCGGTGCGGCGATCTCGGCCGGTTCGGTGGCCGATGCGAAGCGCTGCACCTTGGTGCCAGTGCGATCGACGAGGAACTTGGTAAAGTTCCAGCCGACTGCCTGAATGCCGAGCAACCCCGGTGCCTTCCGCTTCAGCCACTTGTAGAGCGGCAACGCGTTGCGACCGTTGACCTCGGCCTTGGCGAAGATCGGGAACGTCACGTTGTAGTTGAGGTCGCAGAACGCCGCGATTTCGGTTTCTGTCCCCGGCTCCTGGTCGCCGAACTGGTTGCAGGGGAAGCCCAAGATCACGAGCCCCCGCTCCTTGTAGGTCTCATAGAGCTTCTCGAGCCCGGCATATTGCGGGGTGAAGCCGCACTTGCTGGCGACATTGACCACCAGCACCACCTTGTCGCGATAGGCCGTCAGCGGCTGCGTCGCCCCGCCGAGCAGCGGGGCGGAAAAGTCGGAAAGTACGGTCAAGGCACGACTCCGGGAGGCAAGAGTGGCAATACCCCTGCCCTAGTCCTCGCGCTTGGTGGCGTCCAGTCGCTTTTCCGCGAGTTTCTTTACGGCTTCCTCATGTTGCCGCTCGGCCTTGGTGCGGCCGAACTTGGTGCGGTTCTCCGATGCAGTCTGCTCCTTGGCAGTCCGCGCCTTGGCCTTGCGGGCTTTGGAGAGGGAGAGGATGTCGGCCAACTGAAGCTCCGGATGTCAGCTCGGGCGCGGCAGCGCCAGATATACACTGTGGCACCATTCGTCGCCGAGGAGGAAGGTGTTCTCGGCGGCGCCGGTGACGGTGAAGCCGAGGCGCTGCAGCAGCTTCAGCGATGCTGTGTTGCGCGGGTCGACATCGGCGGTGATGGCTTCGATGGGATAGGTTGCGAACGCGTAGGCGAGGAAGGCCGTGGCGGCCTCCGTCGCGAGGCCTCGGCCCCATGCATCCGGATGCAGGATGAAGCCCATCTCGGGCATCTTCCAGATGCCGATATTGCCGATGACGCGCCCGTCATGCTCGATGATCCATTCGTCGCGCGCCGGGTCGCCGCTGAAGAACTGTCTCTGGAACCACGGTTCCGTTATGGCCATCGAGGCATGCGGCAGCGTTGCCCAGTAGCGCATAGCTTCGGGCGACGACATGATGGCGTGAAACGCATCGATATCGGTGAGAACCGCGCGGCGCAGGACCAGCCGCGCCGTGCGGATTTCCATCAGACCAGCCGGCTCTGTTCCTTCGCCGCTTCAATGAAGCTGGCAAAGAGCGGGTGCGGCTCGAATGGCTTGGACTTCAGCTCGGGGTGGAACTGCACGCCGATGAACCACGGGTGGTCGGTGCGTTCGACGATCTCCGGCAGCTTGCCATCGGGAGAGACGCCGGAGAACAAGAGGCCATTGGCCTCGAGCACCTTGCGGTAGTTCATGTTCACTTCGTAGCGGTGGCGATGGCGCTCGGTGATGCGGGTCGTACCGTAGATGTCGGCGACGCGGCTGCCCTTGGCGAGCTGCGCGGGATAGGAGCCGAGCCGCATGGTGCCGCCGAGATCGGTTTCGGTGGAGCGCGTAACCTGCTCGTTACCCTTGGTCCACTCGGTCATGATGCCGACGATCGGTTCCTTGGTCGGGCCGAACTCGGTGGAATTGGCGTTCTTGATGCCGGCGGTGTTCCGGGCGGCTTCGATGCAGGCCATCTGCATGCCGAAGCAGATGCCGAAATACGGCACGTCCTTGAGGCGGGCGAAGCGGGCTGCCTGGATCTTGCCGGCCGAACCGCGCTCGCCGAACCCACCCGGCACCAGGATGCCGTGGATGTGCTCGAGATAGGGCGCCGGATCTTCGTGCTCGAATATCTCGCTGTCGATCCAGTTGAGATTGACCTTCACCCGGTTGGCGATACCGCCATGCACCAGGGCTTCGGATAGCGATTTGTAGGCGTCCTTGAGACCGGTGTACTTGCCGACGATGGCGATGTTGACCTCGCCCTCCGGATTGTGGAGGCGCGACGACACTTCTTCCCAGGCCTTGAGGTCGGGAACCGGCGCATCCTCGATGCCGAAGGCGGCGAGGACTTCGCGGTCGAGGCCTTCCTTGTGGTAGGCGAGCGGCACGTCGTAGATCGAGGCGACGTCGAGGCCCTGGATCACGGCGCTTTCGCGCACGTTGCAGAACAAAGCCAGCTTCTTGCGCTCGGAATGCGGAATCGGCCGGTCACAGCGGATCAGCAGGATGTCCGGCGCGATGCCGATCGAGCGCAGCGTCGCGACGGAGTGCTGGGTCGGCTTGGTCTTCAGCTCACCGGCCGAGGGGATGAACGGCATCAGTGTCAGGTGGACGTAGATGGCGTGACCGCGCGGCAGGTCGTTGCCGAACTGGCGGATCGCCTCGAAGAACGGCAGGCCCTCGATGTCGCCGACGGTGCCGCCCACTTCGACGAGCACGAAGTCGAAGTCCTCGTTGCCCTCGCGGACGAAGTCCTTGATGGCGTCAGTGACGTGCGGGATCACTTGCACGGTGGCGCCCAGATAGTCGCCGCGGCGCTCCTTGGCGATGATGTCGGAGTAGATGCGGCCGGTGGTGATGTTGTCGCGCTTGTTGGCGTGACGGCCGGTGAAGCGCTCGTAATGGCCGAGATCGAGGTCGGTTTCGGCGCCGTCGTCGGTGACGAACACCTCACCGTGCTGCGTGGGCGACATCGTGCCCGGATCGACGTTGAGGTAAGGGTCGAGTTTCCTCAGGCGGACTTTATAGCCACGGGCCTGCAGAACCGCGCCGAGAGCCGCGGAAGCGAGGCCTTTGCCCAATGAGGAAACCACGCCGCCGGTGATGAAAACGTACCGTGCCATGGGCTTTTACCTTAAGCGGTCGAGATTCTGATTCTCAAGGGCGATGCCGATCACGTTGGCATGGCCCCACACAAAAAGAAGAAGGGGATGTTGCCATCCCCTTCTTTGGTTCGCTGTCGCGGCGGCCTCAGTTGGTGGGCGCCGCTGGTGTCGTTTCCGCAGGCACCGGCAAATCAGAGCCGGTGGCTGGCGCGGTTGTCGTCGCGCCCTCGGTGGTCGTAGCCGGCGTGGTCGTAGTGGACGGCGCCGTGGTGCCATCGGCCGGGACCGGCAGGTCGCCCTGAGTCTGCTGCTGCATCTGCTGCAACGCATCGAGCACGGTCGTCGGAGCCGCTTCCCCACCCTGGCTGGCGGCATCGAGGATGGAGCTCGTGCCGCGATCCACCGAGGAGAGAATCGTCAGGGCGATAGCCGAAGCGAAGAACAGTGCCGCGAGGATTGCCGTGGTGCGGGTCAGCAAGTTGGCCGAGCCGCGCACCGAGATCAGGCCATTCGCGTTCGAACTACCCATGCCAAGCCCGCCGCCCTCGGACCGCTGCAGCAGGATGACTGCAATCAGCGCGAGCACGATCAGGAGATAGGCGACGATCAGGACGTTGGCCATTGGACCTTCAGGCTTTCGATATCGGGTTGGCGCGCCTTCTACACGCGCGCCAAGACAAATGCCAGCGCCATCCGCCGCCTTTCGAACGGGCGCCGGATGCGTCTGCTACACAGCGGAGATAATGGCGTGGAAGTCGTTTGCCAAGAGGCTGGCGCCGCCAACCAGCCCGCCATTGACGTTGGAGATGCGCAGGATCTCGCTGGCGTTGGACGGTTTCATCGAGCCGCCATAGAGGATGCGGGTGGCCGCACCACGGTCGCCGAAGCGAGTTACGAGGTGGCCGCGGATCGCGTCGTGCATCTCCGCGATGTCACCGGAGCTTGGCGTGCGGCCGGTGCCGATTGCCCAGACGGGTTCGTAGGCGACAACGATCTGGTGCCCGGACCAATCGTCCGGGATCGAGGCTGCCAGCTGCTGGGCGACCACCTCGGGGGCCTTGCCCGCATCGCGTTCGGCCTCGGTTTCGCCGACGCAGATGATCGGCACCAGCCCGGCAGACATGCCCGCAAGCGCCTTGAGTTGCACCAGTTCATCGGTCTCGTGATGGTTGGTGCGCCGCTCGGAGTGTCCGACGATAACGAACTGCGCCCCTGCATCGGACAGCATCTGCGCGCTGATATCGCCGGTATGGGCGCCGCTGGCCGCGGGGTGACAATCCTGCCCGCCGGTGACGATGCCGCTGGAAGCCGTGAGTTCGTTGAGCCGTTCAAGGAGCGTTGCAGGCGGGCAGATCACTACCGTGCAGCGCGAACTGCCGCCTTGCGCAAGGAGTCCCGCGAGCTTCTGCACCTCGGCCAGCGAGGCCGTGGTGCCGTTCATCTTCCAGTTGCCCGCGATCAGCGGCGTGATCTCTGCCGTCACCTTGACGCTCCTTCTACTTGCCTATTGTGGGAGTTTCCCATACCCCGTCCCGATGTGCCTTGCGGCATAAACTCGACCCCGTCTAGTATCCGCCGCCCGCCGGGGAGGCGGCTGTTGTTGGATTTGTCTCTATGCTCGATAGCTTTCGCCACCTGACCAAGACCTGGTTCGGCAAGATTCTCGGCGCCTTTCTGATCGTTGGCCTGGCGGGGTTCGGTATTTCGAACGTCATTACCGGCTTCGGTACGAACACGGTAGCCACTGTAGCCGGGCAGGACATTTCGGTCCGTGACTACCAGCGCGCCTACAACACGCAGCTGAATGCGGTATCCCAGCAGATCGGCCGTGTGCCGACTGCCGAGGAGGCGGTGACCTTCGGCGTGCCAGGCATGGTGCTCGACCGGCTGGCCGGCGAAGCCGCCATCAACAAGCTGGGCGAAGACCTGGGTCTGGGCGTCTCCGAGGATCGCCTCGGCAAGATGCTGCGCGAGGACCCGAGCTTTTCCAGCACGCTGGGGGCGTTCGACCGCGGCAATTTCCTGCGTGTGCTGCAGCAGAACGGTATGACCGAAGCTGAGTATTTCGACCTCCAGACCAAGGCGTCACGCCGCCAGCAACTGGTGAGCGGCCTGCTTTCGGGCGCACCTTCGCCTGAAGCAGCGACCGAACTGCTGACACGGTTCTCGGCCGATACCCGCACCGTCGACTACTTTGTGCTGAACGCGCAGGCTCTGCCCCCGGTTGCCGAGCCGACAGAAGAGGAACTGGCGACCTACCTCAAGGATAATCAGGCCAACTTCCGCACCAAGGCGACTCGTACCGTCGAGATGCTGGCGCTATCGCCTGAGGCGATTGCCGCCACCAAGACCATTACAGACGAGGAAGTGGCCGCCGAATACGAGCGCACTAAGGCCAGCCGGGTGAAGATCGAACGCCGCACCATCAAGCAGATCGCACTTGGCACGCCCGAACTCGAGAAGGCCTTCACCGACGGCAAGGCCGCCGGTACGCCGATCGCCGACATTCTGACCGCGACCGGCACCACCGCGACCGACTTGGGCACACTGAGCAAAGCCGAGATCACCGATAGCGGCCTCGCCGACGCAGCATTTGGGCTGGCGCTGAACGACTATGCCATCATCGAAGGCATCGGCTCGAAGCGCGCCATTACCGTTTCGGCAATCGAAGCCGGTGGTGAGATCAGCCTCGATGACTCGAAGGCCGAGATTGCGAAGCAACTGGCGACGACCCAGGCGCGCAACGAGTACACCGATGTGCTCGACCAGATCGAAGAGCTGCGCGCCGCCTTCAAGCCGTTGCCCGAGATTGCCGAACGCTTCGGGCTCAACACCTTCACCGTGCCGCTGACCGAAACCGGCGCCGAACTCACTGGCAGCCCCGACATCCCGCCTGAAGATGCTGCCCGCATCGCTGCCGCCGTGTTCAAGGCGCAACAGGGCGACCTCGCCCCGACTATCCAGCTGAGCTCCAACCGCAACGTCTGGTTCGACCTGAAGCAGGTCGACGAGGCGCGCGACCAGACGCTCGACGAAGTCCGCGCGGCGGTCGCCACTGCCTGGACCGATGCCAAGACCGAAGAGGCCGTGGCCGCCGAAGTGACCAAGCTCACCGATCAGTTGAAGGCCGGCACGGCCTTCGCTGAAGTCGCGACCAGCATCGGGCAGTTCCCGATCCTCAGCCAGCCGCTCAAGCGCGCCGGTGATGGCACCACTGTGCTGAACCAGACGGTCGCGAACGAAATCTTCAATGGCGGCCCGACGCATTTCGGCTCTGCCGTCAATGGCGACGGCGACCATGTGGTGTTCCAGGTGGTCGAAGTGAACGCCGGGGACAGCGAAGTCACCGCCGACATCAAAAAGTATGTCGAAGAATCGGGTCGCGACGGGCTCTACGCTGATTTCCTCGGCGGGCTGAAGGCGCAGGCCGGCTTGCGCGTCAACGAGCAGGTGCTCCAGCAATTGACTGCGACCGGCGCGCTGCAATGACCGCTGACGACCAGTATGGCGCCTTTGCCGCCGGCTACGACGCTGGTCGCGCTCAGATCGTCTTCCGCCGCGTCGTCGCCGACCTCGAGACGCCGATCGGCGCTTACCTGAAGCTCGCCGAGGGCCGGAAGAACACCTTCCTGCTCGAAAGCGTGCAGGACGGCGCCACGGTGGGCCGTTACTCGATGATCGGCTACGACCCGGACATCATCCTGAAGGTCGAAAAGGGCCAGGCGAGCATCAACCGCAATGCCGGACTGACGCCAGACGCCTTCGTGCCGGTGAGCGAGCCGCCTCTGGACGTGCTGCGTGCCCTGGTGGCGGAGAGCCAAGCCGAAGTGCCGCCCGGCCTGCCGTCCACTGCAGCCGGCATCTATGGCTATCTCGGCTATGACATGGTGCGCCTGATGGAGGTGCTGCCGGATCGCCACGAGGACCCGCTGGGGTTCCCCGAGGCCATCCTGATGCGGCCGACCGTGCTCGCGGTGTTCGATACGCTCAAGGACGAGCTCTACCTCACCGCGCCGGTCTACATCCGGCCGGGAGTGAAGGCTAGCCAGGCCTGGGAAGGCGCACAGAGCCGCATCGACGATGCCGTCGGCCGCATGGGACGCACCCTGCCCTACACGTCGACGCCGCCGGACATCGACTCCATTGCAGTGAAGTCCAACACCAGCCCGGCCGAGTACGCGCGGATGGTCGAGGACGCCAAGGAATACATCCGGGCCGGCGATATCTTCCAGGTAGTGCTGAGCCAGCGCTTCGAGGCGGAATTCACCCTGCCGCCGACCGCGCTCTATCGCGCGCTGCGCCGCACCAACCCCTCGCCCTACATGTACATGCTGGATTTCGGCGATTTCGCGGTTGCGGGTTCGAGCCCGGAAATCCTGGTGAAGGTCGAGAACGGCAAGATCAACATCCGCCCGATCGCCGGCACCCGCAAGCGCGGCGCCACGCCGACGCGCGACAAGGAACTGGCCGACGAGTTGCTGAGCGACCCCAAGGAACTGGCCGAGCACCTGATGCTGCTCGACCTCGGGCGTAACGACGTTGGCCGGGTGGCCAAGATCGGTAGCGTCGAGGTTACCGACAAGTTCTTCCTCGAGTACTACTCGCACGTCATGCACATCGTCTCGAACGTCGTCGGCGACCTCGATCCGAAGCATGATTTCGTCGATGCGCTGGCGGCCGGTTTCCCGGCCGGCACCGTTTCTGGTGCGCCAAAAGTGCGGGCGATGGAGATCATCGACGAGCTCGAGAAATCGCGCCGCGGCATCTATGGCGGCTGCGTCGGCTATTTCGGCGCCGACGGCACCATGGACACCTGCATCGTGTTGCGCACCGCGATCGTTTCGAACGGCAAGATCTACGTGCAGGCAGGCGCCGGCATCGTCGCTGACAGCAAGGCCGAGCTCGAGCAGCTCGAGTGCGAGAACAAGGCCCGTGCCCTGTTCAGCGCAGCCGAAGAGGCGCTCCGCTACGCCGGCGAAGCGCGAGTGGGGCAATGAGCAATCTACGATGGCGGGGGGCAGCTCTGATTCTGACATTTCCGCTTTCGCGGCAATGACCCGGTGTTTTACATAACGTCCGAGCCTGGAACCTGAGACATGCGCCTCCTCGTCATCGATAACTACGACAGCTTCACCTACAACCTCGTCCATTTCCTGGGCGAACTGGGCGGCGAGTCCGAGGTGTGGCGGAACGACAAGATCACGCTGGACCAGATCGACGCGCTGGCGCCTGAAGCCATTGTGCTGTCGCCCGGTCCGTCGACGCCCGATACAGCCGGCATCTGCCTCAGCCTGATCGACCGGTTTGCACCGACGACGCCGATCCTCGGCGTGTGTCTGGGTCACCAAGCGCTTGGCCAGGCGATGGGCGGCGAAGTGATCCGCGCGCCACACCTGATGCACGGCAAGACTTCGAAGATCAACCACAGCGGCAAGGGCCTGTTCCGCGGGCTCAATTCCGGCTTCGAGGCGACGCGCTATCACTCGCTGATCGTCAGGCCGGAGAACCTGCCCGACGTGCTGGAAGTCACCGCTTCCACCGATGACGGGCTGATCATGGGCATGCAGCACCGGCGCTACCCGAGCCACGGCGTGCAGTTCCACCCCGA
>JBKJMF010000334.1:0-4553 GCA_046596525.1 Devosia sp.
GAAATCCGCCACCGCCAGCTGGGGCGCGCCGGACGATCGCTTTGCCGCCCATCGTATCAGTGCCGGCATCCCGGAAGAGGGCCCAGACTTCGGCATCGACCAGAACTTCGCCCACGATATCGGGCTCGACCTGCTCGACGGCATCGACTTCATCAAGGGCTGCTACATCGGCCAGGAAGTGGTGAGCCGCATGAAACACCGCGGCACCGCCCGCCGCCGCCCGGTGATCGTCTCCGGCATCGACGCCCCCGCCGGCACCTCGGTGCTCGCCGGCGGTCGCGATGCCGGAAGCATCGGCGAAGTGGTCGAAGGCAAGGCCGTCGCCATCCTCCGCCTCGACCGCATCACCGACCCCGCCACCGTCACCGTCGACGGCAAACCGGTAACGGTGACCCTACCGCCCTACGCCACCTATCAGTTTGGCGAATCAAGCCTCGAAGACTAGCTTCCTCCGCTTCAGGCATCGGGGGATTTCATGGCGCGAGGCAAGGAGCGGGCGTGGCAGCGTATGCTGTCGGGCAGGCGGCTCGATATCCTCGATCCGTCGCCGCTCGACGTCGAACTCAGCGACATCGCGCACGGGCTCGCCCGCGTCGCGCGCTGGAACGGCCAAACCATCGGCGACTACCCGTTCTCGGTAGCGCAGCATTCGGTGCTGGTGCTGGAACTATATCGCGCGCTGAACCGCGATGCCGATCCGCGGGCGCTGCTCTATGCCGTGCTGCATGATGCGCCCGAGTATGTGATGGGCGACATCATCTCGCCGTTCAAGGCGGCCATGGGCGGCAATTACAAGGAAGTAGAGAACCGGCTGCTCGGCGCTGTCCACCTGCGCTTCTCGCTACCCGCCACGCCATCGGCGGCGCTGCAGAAGCAGATCAAGCGCGCCGACCGCGAAGCTGCCTTCCTCGAAGCGACACATCTCGCAGGCTTCGAGCCGGAAGAGGCGCGGAAGTTTTTCGGCGAGCCGAGCTTCCCGGTGTTCGAGTTCGAGCCGTTCGAAAAGCTGATCCGCCCCTGGCCGACGCGCGAGGCCTATGACCGCTTCGTCGAAGTGGTCGAAGAGCTCGCTGCCGCGCTCCCCTAAGTTAAATTTACCTTAATCTGTGTTCCATTTTGACACGGCTTTCGCCGACATGGTTGATGGTTGGTTAACAAACCGACCGGAGAACGGCCATGGATGCGACGCGCACGATTATGTTTGGGGGGCTGATCGGTCTCGGGGCGGTCGCATTGCTTGCGCTTCCCGACATCCTGCCGGCGGCCGTGGCTGAGGAAGAACCGATGCGCACCCTGCTCAGTACACCTAACGAGGTGTGGCCGCCCGCCTTCGATCCCGACACGCTGATGAAGTGGAGCTACTACGTCCAGCCCGGCGTCTCGGTTGAGCCGACCAAGGAAACCGTGGTCCGCAAGATCGCATACGGCCGCACCACCTTCGTCAATGTCATGGAGACCTCAAGCGGGGTCTATTCGACAGACGGGCTCGCCAGCCCGCACATCCAGTATCCCGGCATCATCAAGGAGGTGAGGCCCTCGCCTTACGCGGGCATGTGGTATTGGAGCGGTCGCAAATGGGTTGCCACCGCACCACTCTCAGCCGGTTCGTTCGTCTCCATCATCCCCTTCGACGGCGGCAGCCTCTTGACCACCGAGGACGGCAACTGCGTCGCACTGGGCAAGAGCGTCTACTGCTGAGCCAGCCCTAAAGCTTCGCCCCCTCGGCAACGCTCGCGCCGCCAATCGTCACCTGCTTGATCACCAGCGCGTATTCGCTCCGCCCATCCGGCAAAAAGCGGAACACGCCGTCGCGGCCGTTGAAGCCGGCCGGCAGCGTCAGCTGCGCGCGGTCGTATTTCGGCGTGCCGTTGGCCAGCGAGCCGGCATTGGCGAGAATCGTCGCCGTATAGGCGATGGTGGCGAACTTGTGCGGGGCCGAGCCGAACTTCGCCTGGTACTCGGGCAGCATCGCCTGGTAACCGGCATCGTCGATCGCCGGGAAAATCGCCCCGGCCAGCGTCGTGGTGTTGAGGATCGACGGATCGCCGTCCCAGTCGGCCGAGCCGATCAGTTGCACCTTGCCCGGCGCGATGCCGGCCTCGTTGAGGAGGTTGGCAAAGCTCGGCGCCGTCGCCCGGTCGGGGATGAACAGCGCATCGATCTGCCCCGCCTGCAGCATCGGCACCAGCTGCGTAATGACGTTGCGGGCTTCCTCTTCCGAGGAGAAATTGTAGACTGCGCGGGCGTTCAGCCCGAGGTCCGCCGTCGCCTGCCGGAATGCGCCTTCCTGGATGCGGCCGAAATCGGTGGTCGGGAAGACGCCCGCAAAGGCCTTTTTCCCGAGCTTTTTGGCATAGCCCATCGAGCGCTTCACTTCGCTTTCGGGCAAAATGTTGAGCAGGAACACACCGGGCGACGCGGCGCCGGAATTGTTGGAAAAGCCGATCACCGGGATGCCGGCGGCCTTCGCCACCTGGCCGACAGCGGTCACCTGGTCGGCGCGCAGCGGCCCGAGGATCAGGCTCGCGCCTTCGCTCAGCGCCTGCGTCGCCGCCTGTGCCGCGCCGCTCGTCGTCGTGCCGGTATCCTTCAGCACCACGGTAATGTTTTCCCCGATATTGGGGTTGGTTTCGACAAAGGCGATGGCCAACTCCGAAGCATTGGCCATCGAGGTGCCGACGGAGGCGAGATTGGGATCACCCGACAGCGGCAGCAGCAGCGCCACTCGCACCGGGCCCTTGCCAAAAGTCTTGCCGGTGGCGAGCGGCTGGGCCGATCCCGTCGTGCCGCCGCCGGGGCCGAACGAGAAGTTCCCCGGCGAGCAAGCCGAAAGCAGTGCCGCAACGGCAAGCCCGAGCCCAACATACCTGAGCCCTGTCAGCGCGCCCGCGCCCGTTGCAATTCTCACTTGCCCAACCTTTGCCAACTCCCGCACTGTCTGGTGTGCATAACGACACCTTGATGGGCGTCTATACAGAATCGAGCCCGGCTCATAAAGACCGAGCTTAACTTCGTCTTAACATGGGGGCGGCGTGGACGATCGGCCGAAGAGCTTCTTCATCGCCGGAACCGAGTTTCCCGCGGCCCCGCTGGCCGCCGGGCTCTATATCGTCGCCACCCCGATCGGCAACCTCAAGGACATCACGCTCCGCGCCCTCGAGACGCTCGCCGCGGCCGATCTGATCCTCTGCGAAGACACCCGCCATTCCGCCACCTTGCTCGACCATTACGGCATCCGTACGCCGCGCAAGTCGCTGCACGAGCACAATGAGCGCGCCCGCATCGGCGAGGTGATCGCCAGTATTTCGGCCGGCCGCGCCGTGGCCCAGATCTCCGATGCCGGCACGCCGCTGCTCTCCGATCCCGGCTTCCCGCTGGTCCGCGCCGTGCGCGAGGCGAACCTGCCGGTGTTCGCCAATCCCGGCGCCTCGGCGCTGCTCGCCGCGCTCGCCAGCGCGGGCCTGCCCACCGACGCCTTCGGCTTCATCGGCTTCCTGCCCTCGAAATCCGGCGCGCGCGCCAATGCGCTGGCGGCGCTGAAATCGCGCGGCGATACGCTGATATTCTACGAATCGCCGCGTCGTTTGGGCGATAGTCTCGCCGCGATGGCCGAAGCGTTGGGCGATCGCCCCGCCGCCGTGGCGCTGGAACTCACCAAGCGCTTCGAGCGCGTCGAACGCGGCTTGCTCAGCGAACTCGCCATCCACTACGGCGCCGGCGACACCAAGGGCGAGGCAGTAATCCTCGTCGGCGGCGCCGAAGACGTGGTGGTGGACGCCGCCGACTGGCAGGCCGCCCTCGACGAAGCCCTAGCCGCCGGACCGCTCCGCGCCGCTGTCGACGAAATCACCGCCCGCTTCGGCCTGAAGCGCAAGGAGGTCTACGATGCCGCCCTCGCCCGGAAAGCTGAAGAGTAAGTCCCGGCTCGGCGCCGAACTGTTCGGCCGCCGCGGCGAAACGCTGGCGGCGTGGTACCTGCGGCTCAAGGGCTACCGCATCGTCGCCACGCGAGTGAAAACTCCGGTCGGCGAGATCGACCTCATCGTCCGCCGCTTCGGCCTCACCGCCTTCATCGAAGTGAAGGCCCGGCAGCACCGGGCGGAGGAGGCCATGGCGCTCGCGGCAGTCAACACCAGGCGCATTTCGCGTGCCGCGCAGTACTATGTTGCGCGCCACCCCGCCCTCGCCGAAACGCCCCTCCGCTTCGACGTGATTTTCCTTGCGCCGCGCACGTGGCCGCGCCATGTCAAAGGCGCTTTCGACGCCAGCTAGGACCGCTTCATGTCCCTCAAAATCGCCGTGCAGATGGACCCCATCGCTTCGATCAATCCGGCGGGGGATTCGACCTTCGCGCTGATGCTCGAGGCGCAGGCGCGCAAGCACAAGGTCGATTACTACGTGCCGCAATCGCTGGCGCTGCGCGACAATCACGTCTCGGCCGAACTGGCGCCGATCACCGTGTTCGACAAGCCAAAGGGCGAGCACTTTGCGCTCGGTGACGCCGCGCGGAAAAATCTGGCGGACTACGATGTCGTCTTGATGCGGCAGGATCC
>JBKJMF010000435.1:0-8623 GCA_046596525.1 Devosia sp.
CGAGGGTTTCAAGCTGGCGCTTTAGCGCTCGGCGGACCGCAGCACCACGGCGATCAGGTCGGCCCGAGCCCCATCATCCGGCAGATCGTGCGGGCCAAAGCCATCGGCCGAATTGACGTTCAGCACGACGCCCGTGGTGCGGAAACCGAGCACTTCTTCGAACCCGCCAGTCTCCCCGCACACCATCACCGGCGCCGACGGATCGAAGGTTTCCAGCATGGCGATGACGTCGCCGACGGTGAGCCCGCGGAGTTGCGGCGCCTTAGGAATTGCGCGTTTTTCCAGTAGTTCGAGCACGGCTGGTCATCCATCCCGGAGCATTCCCGAGGCCAGGATGCGCATCGCGCGCCACGCGTCGCACCCCACAAATGCGGGGGGCAGCCATCTATGGACAGCATTGCTTTTAGAGATATTGCAGGCGGGCCACGAGGTGGCCAAGCTCTGACTGCTTGTTGATTCCGAGCTTGTCGTACACGGTTTTGAGGGTCGACCGCGCCGTGTGTTCGGAGATGCTCAGTTCCACTGCAGCGCCGCGCGGCGGGCGGCCGATGCCTACTAAAGCGGCAAGCTTCGCTTCGGCGCCGGTCAAGCCGAACAATTGCAGCATCTGCACCGCATCGCGCCGCTCCGGTCCGCGCGTGTCGGCCAATAGCACCAGCGCACAATCCTTGCCATGCTCGCCATGTTCGAGTGGCAACACATAAGCCAGCAGCCGTCCGCCCCCCAGCCGCGTCAGTGCAATCGGCTCAGACACCCGCGGCCCCACACGAGCACAGCTCATCTTCAGCGCATGGCAGAGTGCCTGCCGCTCCGCCGCGAGCCCACTCAGCAGCGGCTCACCCGGCCGCGGACCATCTGGCCCCAGCAGCGCCCGGCCGCTGGCATTGGCCTCGATCAGTGTCCCGTCCTGTCGCACCACCGCCGCGGCCCGTCCCGTATCCTCGATCAATCCGAGGAATACCGACGCGGCATTGCCCGAGGCCGTCTGCCCCACCACCCGCGGCTCGCTCCAGATCGAGTTGACCCGCTCCGCGTGCAGCGCGAACACGTGCTCGATTGGCCGCAGCGCCCGCAGATAGTCCGGCGCCGCATCGGTGATCTCGAGCGTCACGATCTCCGCGTCAGCCAGGTCGCAGACGTTCGAATCCGCATGCTTGATCAAGCCGGCCTCAGTCATCCCGAGGAAATTGTCGACGCCCGACAGATCGGGGCGGACCTCCCCCGGCCGGATCGTCGCCCGCAGCCAGTCCACGCCCCCCACAGAGGCGACCCCATGCAGCAGATCACCCTCGCGCCAGGTGCGGGCCACGCCCTCGACCGTAGCGCCGGAATAGAACCGCCGCATAGTCGATGCACCCGGCTCGTCCATGATGTTGCCCATCACGAACATGCCCTCGCCGATATCCGAGCCCGGCACGCCCTCGACCGACACGCCCACCAGCCCGCGCATATAAGGCGCGATGCCGTAGCCGGTCGGCGCCTGGTAGATGCCGAGCACCCCGACACTTGCCGCCGACAGCACCAGCCCATCGGGCAGGAACGGCCGCGCCGCATCGGGATCGATCCGGAAGCCGGCCCAGATCACGTCGATGGCCAGTTTGTGGAATGGGGGCACGACTTCAGCAGCCGGACGCGCGACCGAGAACGGTCTGTGGATATCCCTGAGAGATTTGCGAACCTTATCGCCGAGCATCGGCGTCCCCGGACCGAATCAAACCAACACGAAACTTCCAAGACCACCCACGTTCGACGCCCCACGCAGGTTTCGGAATGTAATCGATCTCACGGATACTAGGGAAATAGCGGTGGTGGATCAATCCGGTCGCATCCGCATCGGGTCTCACTTCTCCATCGCCCCGAGGCGCGCCAGCACCTCCGGCGGGATACCATAATGCCGGATGGCGTCCCTCTGGTCCCGCATGCCGCAGGCTTCCCGTTGCACGAAGAATTTCCACACCTCGCGCGCCGCCGCCTTCAACAGCACGACGCGCCGCTCCGGCGTACCGGGCGCCGCGTCGAACGCCTTGAGCGCCGCCATCGCCTTCTCCACCTGCCGCCCGTGATACCCCAGCGACGAGGCCTTCTCGGCCATGATCTCGTTCTCGATGGAGCCAAAGCCACTGGTCAGGCGCTGGCGTAATTCAACAAGATCGGCGGCTCTCAAGCTCATGGCCCCAAAGCTAGGAAACGACATCGCCGGCTGCAACCCCCGCCCTTCCCCAAACCCGTCCAGCCACGCTAGAAGCACGGGATGACCAGCCATCTCTCCCGCTCCACCGCCACCTTCATCGGCTTCACTGCAGTGCTGCTATGGTCGCTGCTGGCCTTCCTCACCGCCGCCAGCGGCACCATGCCCGCCTTCCAGCTCACCGCCGTCACCTTCGCCATCGGCGGGCTGTCGCTATTGGTGCTGCGCCCGGGCGCCATCAAGGCGATGCGCCAGCCGCTGCCGGTCTGGCTGCTCGGCGTCGGCGGCCTGTTTGGCTACCACTTCTGCTACTTCTTCGCGCTGCGGAACGCCCCACCAGTTGAAGCTGGGCTGATCAACTACCTGTGGCCGCTGCTGATCGTGGTGTTCTCTGCCCTGCTCCCCGGCGAGCGGCTCAAATGGCAGCACATCGCTGGCTGCGTCCTGGCGCTCAGCGGCGCCGTGCTGGTCGTTACCCGCGGCCAGGGTTTCGGCTTCGATCCGCAATACGCCATCGGCTATGCCGCCGCGCTCTGTGCCGCTCTCATCTGGTCGACCTACTCAGTCCTGTCGCGCCGCTTCGCCGCCGTCAGCAGCGATGCCGTTGCCGGCTTCTGCCTCGTTACGGCGGTGCTCGCCACCATCTGCCACCTGCTGCTCGAGCAAACGGTGTGGCCGACGGACCTCTGGCAATGGGCCGCGCTGATCGGCCTCGGCCTTGGCCCGGTCGGCCTCGCCTTCTACGTCTGGGACATCGGGGTGAAGCGCGGCGACATCCAGGTGCTCGGCGCCGCCTCCTACTCGGCCCCTCTGCTCTCCACGCTGATCCTGATCCTCACCGGCTACGCCCAGTACAGCCACATGATCCTGATCGCCTGCCTGCTGATCACCGCCGGCGCCATCCTCGCCGCCAAGGACCTGCTGTTCAAAAGAAAGAGGGCGGACTCGGCGTCCGCCCTTCTCGAAGAATGGGAGAGTCCGGAGGACGAGAGGGCCTACAGGGACCTCTAAGCCCTCAGAATAGGAACGACGCCGTCGCCGGATTGGCGCCTACGCGGCCGCCGCCCTGGTCTAGCCCCTTGATCTTCGCCATGTCGTCGGCATCGAGCTGGAAACCGAACACGTCGAAATTCTCGACGATGCGTTCCTTGTGCGTCGACTTCGGGATGACGATCAGCCCCTCCTGCAGGTGCCAGCGGATGATCGTCTGCGCGATGGACTTGCCGTGCTTCTTGGCAATCGCACCCACCGTCGCATCATCCAACATCCGACCGGACCCGAGCGGGCTCCAGCTCTCGATGTAGATGTTGTTGGCCTTGTGAAACTCGCGCTTGTCGCGTTGCTGGAACCGCGGGTGCAGCTCGATCTGGTTGACCACCGGGGTCTCGCCGGTCTCGGCGATGATGCGCTCGAGGTGATCCTGGTTGAAGTTCGACACGCCGATCGAGCGGATTCGGCCCTGTGTTTTCAGCTCCACCAGCGTCTTCCACGCCTCGACATACTTGTCCTGGCTGGGTACCGGCCAGTGGATCAGGAACAGGTCGATCTGGTCGAGCCCGAGCGCCTTCATCGTTGCATCGAAGCTCTTCAGCGCCAGGTCGCGGGCATGCCCGCCATTGCGCAGCTTCGAGGTGATGAACAACTGATCGCGCGGCACGCTGGAGCGCTTGATCGCCTCGCCCACGCCCTCTTCGTTGTTGTAGCCCTCGGCCGTATCGATGGACCGGTAACCGGCCTCTATCGCGTCCGTGACGACCCGCGCGGTAATCGCCGGATCGACCTGCCACACTCCCAGCCCGAGCTGCGGGATGGATTTGCCGTCGCGAAGTTTGATGGATGGAACCGATGCCATTTACTGCCTCCGAATGTGAACGATGAGACACCCGGCCGCCAACCATGACGCTGTGGACGGACCGTGATGTCGGGTTATCCAGCGGAACAATGCCGCCCGCAGGGGAAAGGTTCAGACACCGCCGACTCTTGCCACACGTGTGCCTCCATCGTTAGTAGCCGATATTGGCTCCAGCGTCATCTACCGATGCTTCCGGAAAGCTAAGAACGGCTCGCCCCGGCCGCGCGATCAAATGCGCTGCATTGCAGTTGACTCCCCGCCCGCCTTCGACGGTTAATCGCCAGCAGGGGGCAAACCATCGTGGACGACACAGTTCGAAGCTTGCATACGCCCGACCAACCCGGTTCGGAGGGGTTAGGCCAGCGTCTGAACAGCTGGAAGGAAATCGCCGGCTTCTTCGGCAAGGACGAGCGCACGGTGAAGCGCTGGGAGACCATCCGCGGCCTGCCGGTGCGCCGCGTGCCCGGCGGCACCCGCACCTCGGTTTTCGCCTATGTCAGCGAGCTCGAAGCCTGGCTCAGTGCGCCGCGACCGGTCGCCGCCGCACCGGATCCCACCGACGCAGCATCCGCCCCGCCCCGCCGGCGGCTCTTCCTGCCTGTTGCTGCGGTCGCCGCTATGCTCAGCCTCATCCTCATCGGCTTGGTCGCCACCATTCTCGCCCCATCCCGCCTCGATGCGGCGCCGTCCGTTCCGGCCGAGGCCCAGGCCCTCTACGATGACGGCGTCCTCGCCTGGACCAGCCGCACCACCGCCGGCTTCGCCACCGCCATCGAGAAATTCGACGCTGCGCTGGCCATCGCACCCGACTATGCCCGTGCCGAAGTCGGCCTCGCCAACGTCTACAACCTGATCAGCCAGTACACGCTGGCGCCCGCCGCCGAGTCCTACGCCAAGGCCAAGACCGCCGCCGAGCGCGCCATCGCCCTCGACCCCAACCTTGCCGAAGCTTATGCGGCGCTGGGCTTCAACGCCTTCTACGCCGCCCGCGAATTCGCCCGCTCCGCCGAGCTGTTCGAAAAGTCGCTCGCGCTCATGCCGGACAACGCCCAGACGCTGCATTGGTACGCGCTGACCTCGATGCAGATGGGCAAATTTGAGCGCCCGCTCGAACTGATCGACCGTGCCCTCGTCCTGCAGCCCGAAACCCGCTCCATCCGCGCCAATGCCGCGCTGATCCACTACTATGCCGGCGACACCGAAGCCGCGATCGCCATGCTCGACCAGCTACGCCAGGCCAACCCCGACTACCTCGCCGTGCCCGCCTATCTCGCGACCATCTACCTCGACCAGCACCGCTACGCCGAGTTCCTCGACAACTACGAGATCGCCGCGGAAGTCGAAGGCAGCGCCGGCCGCCAACTGATCGCCAAGGCGGCGCGCGACGCACTGCCCGCCGGGGGCGAGGCAATGCTCACCGCGATGCTCGCCGAACAGAAGCGGCAGTTCCAGACCGAGGGCGAAAAGGCTTACAAGGTCGCTGCCACCGCCGCGCTGCTCGGCGACAAGGACGAAGCCCTCACCTACCTCGAGACCTCGGTCGATCGCGGCGAAACCATCGGTCTCCTGGTCGAACCCGAGTTCCGCAGCCTCCGCGACGAACCCCGCTTCACCGCCCTGCTAGCCCGCCTCGGCCTGCCGCTCGGCTAGATCTTCACCACCGCCCCGGTGAGGTACATCACCACGCCGCCGATGATCAGCCCGGCGATCACCGCTGGCGTGAACCATGTCCCGGCCTTGCCGGCATTGCTGCGCACCAGATAGGCGCCAACCTCGATGATCACCTGCAGGATCGCGCCCGCGCCAACTCCAAGCGCCAGCGCCGTCCATTGCGGCGCCGTGGCGAGGCTGCCGATCCACAGCCCGATTACCGCCGGTCCGCCCGCCAGCACTGCCAGCGCCGCGAACATCCACAGCGGCACCTTCTCCTTGAGGATCGGTGCGGCGATGCCGATGCCCTCGGTGACATTGTGCAGCGTGAACCCGGCGATCAGGAACAGCCCGAGCCCCGCCGCGCCGGAGGCGAAGGCAGCGCCGATCGCCAGCCCCTCGCCGAAATTGTGCAGCCCGATGCCGAGCGCAATGAAGCCTGCCAGTTGCAGCCCACTCGGTGCCCCCCGCCAACGTCCCGCCGCCATCAGCAGCAGGAAGCTCGCCGCTCCCGCCAGCACCACCAGCGCCGGGCCCTGGAACATCGCCGCCGCCTCGCCGGCCACCTCCAGCGCCTCGCCGCTCATATCGACGAGCAGGAACGCCAGCAGCCCCACCGTCAGCGCCAGGAGGAAATTCATCCCCTCCCGACCGATGCCGCGCAGCGCCGGATAGAACATCAGCCCCACGCTCACCGGCAGCAGCCCGACGATCAGCCCGATGATCGCCTGCGCTCCGAGTGTGGTGGCAGTCGGCTGCGGCGTCGGCACCGCCACGGCGATCTCATGGTCGAACGTCGCCCCGGTGTCGGTAACGAACCGCACCGCATGCGCCTCGCCCAGCACCCACGGATAGGCCAGCGAGATCCACGCCGTCGTGCCGCGCGGCAGCGGACCGGGCGGATCCTGGGTGAACACCCAGTAGGCGTCGTCGACCTGCACCTGCGCGATCCGCATGTCGGTCGAGCCGCCGGCGCGCACCTGCATCCGGATGCCACCAGCATCGAGCACCGTCCGCTCCACCGTCAGCCCTTCAACCGGCGGCGCGCCGTTGTCGAAGCTTCGCAGCGGATCGGTCACAAACACCCAGGTCAACGCCAGCGCCAGCGCCGCCAGCGGCAGCAATACCCACAGCAGACGCACCCAGCCGCTCGGCTTGCGTCCTACATCCAACGTCGAGGCAGCGTCGCTCATCTCAAGCCTCCACGACGTCGAACATGCCCATCCAGCCCAGTTCGGTGAACTCGCTCTGGTGGGCGTGGAACATGTATTGGCCGGGCTCGTGCCTGATGTAGCTGAACTCGAGAATGCCGCGCTGCGCCTGGCACTGCATGACCAGGTCGACGGTCTTCAGCGTCGGCGAAAGGTTAGTGCCCGTATCGTAGTAGTCGAAGAAGTTCGCGTGCAAGTGGAAGGAGTTGATGGGGTCGAACTCGGTCACATTGACCAGGTAAATCCGCACCGGCCGGCTCTTTTCGATGCGGATTGGAGCCTTGGCGTAGGCATGGGCGATCGAGTTGACGGCGTAAAACTCGTTCTCGCTGTCGAAATTGGTGTCGAAGGCGTTCATCACCATGACGAACTCCTGCCAGCGGGCATTCTCGGGCGAACCCAGCAGCCGCCCGCTCGCCACCTCCGCCGCCTCCGGGTGCAACACCGGATCGGGGTCGATGACGAAGGCGCCATACATACCCTTGTGCATGTGCCGGCGCAGCGGCAGAGCGTGGCAATGGTAGAGGTGGCAGCCGAACGGGAAGGCATCGAACTCGTAGACGAAGGTCTCGCCGGGATTGATCAGCCCTGCCCCCGGCACCCCATCCATCCGCGCCGAGTGGATGCCGTGGAAGTGCATGGAGTGCGGGTGCGAGCCGAAATTGCGGAAGGTGATCTGCAGCCGCTCACCCTCCTTGGCCCGGATCGCCGGGCCAGGCACGCGGCCATTGTAGGTCCAGGCCGGGAACTTCACCCCGGGCGCGATCTCGATCTCCTTGTCGACCGCCTCGATCACGAAGCTGCGCAGCACCCGGCCGTCGGGCAGGCTCGAAACCGTGCCGGTCTCCCACTCGGTCAGCAGTTGCGTCGCGGTGAAGCCGTTGGCCGTATCATCGACATTGCCCACCGTCATCATGTCGCCATGTGCGGAATGGCCCCCGCGATAGGCCGCGTCGCTTGGCTCCGGCGCCACGTCGGGCGTCGCCATCCCGGCATGCCCAGCGTGGCCCTCCTGCCCCAGCGCCCCCTTCAGCGCGACGGCAGTGCCGCCCGCCGCGGCAAGGCTCGCCCACAACAAATCTCTGCGCCGCAGGGATGCTTCCGACGCCAAGCCAGCCTCCAATTGCGAATGGTTCGCATTTACGATGCTAGCAGAACGCCAGTGCGCTGCAAGTGCATATCATTTGCAGCAACGGCAGCCATGGATGCCTTGAAGGGCGGGCTGTCGGCCCGCCACTTGGCCCCGTCGACTTGAGAATCGTAACGCGGTCGTCCGCGTCACTGTGTCACTCCGCCGGCGGCACCACCGTAACATCCGTGATGCCGATCGCCGCCAACTGCGGCAGGATCGACTCCGGATCGCCGGAAATCACCACCGCCGCGCGATCCAGCGACGCCAGCGACTCAGCCGACGCCTGCACCGCCGGCAACTTCAGCGCCACGATCTCGTCGAGCTTGCCGTTCAGTTCCTCAGCCGTCAGCCCCATCCCAGCCGCGCTCATCACCAGCCCGAACAGCCCGCCCGATGTCTCGACGGAGCCGGCAGTTGCCGATGCCGTCGCCATCACCGTGCGCGCCAGTTCTGTCTCCGCCACCGGCGCGGTCGCGAGGCCGCCGAAGCCGGCGATGATATCAGCGAGCGCCGGCCCCACCTTGTCCGCCTGCACCGCCGACGAAACCACCAGCATGCCGCCGGTCGGGATGTTCGATGCCACCGATGCA
>JBKJMF010000493.1:0-2735 GCA_046596525.1 Devosia sp.
CGTCAGCGGAATCTTCATCGCCGCCCGCGACCTAGTCTTCGAACCGCCCCTCACTCTCGCGATTGCGGTCGTATCGCTTCATGTCCGGAAACGGCGGCAGCCAGGACTCGCGGCGGATGGTCCAGAGTTCGTAGGTCGGCCTGAACTGGTTGGGCGCATCCAGCGATCCCAGGCTCACCTCGATCTCATCCGCGCTGCGCGAGAACACCGAGGAGCCGCAGCGCGGGCAGAAGTGCCGTCCCTGGTACTCGCCCGTTTCCCCTTCGATCGTCACCGCATCCTCGGGGAATATCGCTGACGCATGAAACAGCGCTCCATGATGCTTGCGGCAGTCGAGACAGTGGCAAATCCCGACCCGGTATGGTCGTCCCGACGCCACGATCCGCACGCTCCCGCACAGGCATCCGCCGGTAAATCGGTCCATGCCGCGTCTCCTCCAACAATGCCGGCGTCTACCCTGGAACGCAAAAATGGGCCGCCAATGGCAGCCCACTTCACTTGATTTCGTTGCCTACCGATACCCGATCAGAACGGGATGTCGTCGTCCATGGCACCGGATTCGAAGGCCGGGGCCGAACTCGGGCGACGCTCCTGGCGAGCCGGAGGACCACCGAACGACGACGGAGCCGCGGACTCACGTGGACCCGAGAAGCCGCCGGAAGCGCCTTCGCCATCGCCGCGGCCATCGAGCATGGTCAGTGTCGAATTGAAGCCCTGCAGCACGATCTCGGTCGAGTACTTGTCCTGACCGGACTGGTCCTGCCACTTGCGGGTCTGCAACTGGCCCTCGATGTAGACCTTGGCGCCCTTCTTCAGGTACTGCTCGGCGACCCGCACCAGACCTTCCGAGAAGATCACCACGCGGTGCCACTCGGTACGCTCCTTGCGCTCGCCGGAATTCTTGTCACGCCAGTTTTCGGAGGTGGCGACGCTCAGGTTCACCACCTTGCCGCCGCTCGGCAGGTTCCGCACCTCGGGGTCATTGCCGAGATTGCCCACCAGGATGACCTTGTTCACGCTGCCAGCCATGGCACTTTCCTTTCCAACTTTCCCGGATACGCGCCCAGGATAAACTCTGGCGCGTATCCTACCGCTATCGATCAGGCGGCGCCCGCGACAAACGGGTTTAGCCCACAGTTTCGTCCGTTCTGTTTATGTTCTCTTTGTAGGGTGGTTTGTCAAGGTCGGGCTGCACAGATTCCACCTTGAGCAGTCTTGACCGACTCTGCTTTGTTCCGCTTATGTTCACATCACGTTTGAGCAGGATGTCGAACCGTCGTGGTGACAGCAGCCCATACGGCATGGTTAGATTGCAAGTTGGGCGCCGGATCCCCAAATGAGCGGCCGAACCCTCTTTTTTGAAACCCTGACACGATATGGCACAAAGCGGCTCTATGGTCGCTCGCCCTCGTCAAGTGGAAGTCTTTGATGGCCGATAGACCCAATCCGAACCGCGATCTCGTCATCAGGGGTGCCAAGGAGCACAACCTCAAGAATATCGACTTGCGGTTGCCGCGCGACAGCCTGATCGTGATGACGGGGCTGTCGGGTTCGGGCAAGTCGTCGCTCGCCTTCGACACCATCTATGCCGAGGGCCAGCGGCGCTATGTCGAAAGCCTCAGCGCCTATGCGCGCCAGTTCCTCGAGATGATGCAGAAGCCGGACGTCGAGCAGATCGACGGCCTGTCGCCGGCCATCTCGATCGAGCAGAAGACCACCAGCAGAAATCCACGGTCTACCGTTGGAACTGTCACCGAAATCTACGACTATTTGCGCCTGCTTTTTGCGCGCGTCGGCATCCCCTACTCGCCGGTCACGGGCCTGCCGATCCAGAGCCAGACCGTGTCGCAGATGGTCGACATCGTCATGACGCAGCCGCCGGAAACCCGGCTGTTCCTCCTGGCGCCGATCGCCCGCGGCCGCAAGGGCGAGTACAAGCGCGAGCTCAACGACCTGATGCGCAAGGGCTTTCAGCGCGTGAAGATCGATGGCGAGTTCCACGACATCGAGGACGCGCCGAACCTCGACAAGAAGATCAAGCACGACGTGGAAGTCGTTGTAGATAGAATCGTTGTCGGCCCTGACATCGCCACGCGCCTCGCCGAAAGCTTCGAGACCGCATTGAAGCTCGCCGACGGCATCGCCTTCGGCGAGTTCGCCGACGAGTTGGACGAAAACGGCGCTCCGAAGCGGCTGATCTTCTCCGAAAAATTCGCCGATCCGATCTCCGGCTTCACCATCCCCGAGATCGAGCCGCGGCTGTTCTCGTTCAACAACCCGTTCGGCGCCTGCCCGGTCTGCGATGGCCTCGGCACCGAGCAGAAGATCGATCCGAACATGATCGTGCCCGATGTCAGCCTTTCGCTGCGCGATGGGGCCATCCTGCCATGGTCGAAGACGTCGGCGCCCTACTACCTGCAGACCCTGCAGGCGGTGGCCAAGCACTATGGCGCCTCGACCGGCACCGCCTGGGAAGAGCTGCCGTTCGAAGTGCAGCACGCCATCCTCTTCGGCACCGGCTCGACGCCGATCAACTTCGTCTATGACGATGGCCTCAGGACCTACAAAAGTACAAAACCCTTCGAGGGCGTGATCGGCAACCTCGAGCGGCGCTACAAGGAGACCGAGAGCGCCGGCATGCGCGAGGAAATCGAGCGCTACATGTCGCAGGCGCCCTGCCTCGCCTGCAACGGCTATCGGATGAAGCCCGAAGCGCTGGCGGTGAAGATCGACGG
>JBKJMF010000622.1:0-8385 GCA_046596525.1 Devosia sp.
GCGGGCGCGACTTGGGGAGGTCACTGGTGCCGGATGCCGTCATTGCAATCACGGGTCTCTCAAAGACCTATGCCTCGGGATTCGAGGCGCTGAAGCACGTCAGCCTCGAGATCGAGCGCGGCGAGATCCTGGCGCTGCTCGGGCCGAACGGCGCGGGCAAGACCACGCTAATCTCGATCGTCTGCGGCATCGTCACGCCGTCCTCGGGCACGGTGATGGTCGGCGGCCACGATATCGTCCGCGACTACCGCAACTCCCGGAAGATGATCGGGCTGGTGCCGCAGGAGCTCACCACCGATGCCTTCGAGACCGTGTGGGCTACGGTCAGCCATAGCCGCGGGCTGTTCGGCAAGAAGCCGGATGCGGCGCACATCGAGAAGGTGCTGCGCGAGCTGTCGCTGTGGGACAAGAAGGACGACAAGATCATGCAGCTCTCGGGCGGCATGAAGCGCCGGGTGATGATCGCCAAGGCGCTGAGCCATGAGCCCGAAGTGCTGTTCCTCGACGAGCCGACCGCCGGCGTCGATGTCGAGTTGCGCAAGGACATGTGGGCAATGATCCGGCGGCTGCGGGAAGCCGGTACCACCATCATCCTCACCACCCACTACATCGCCGAAGCCGAGGAGATGGCCGACCGCATCGGCATCATCCAGCACGGCGAGCTGGTGCTGGTCGAGGAGAAGGCCGAGCTGATGCGCAAGCTCGGCAAGAAGCAGCTGACCCTCACCCTGCAGGAGCCGCTCGAGACGTTGCCCGAGGCGCTCAAGCCCTATGCCCTCGAACTCGCCGCCGACGGCGAGAGCCTCGTCTACACCTATGACGCGCATGGCGAGCGAAGCGGCATCAGCGGCTTACTCGCCGATCTCGGCGGAGCCGGGGTGAAATTCCGCGACCTGCAGACGCGCGAAAGTTCGCTCGAAGACATCTTCGTCAGCCTGGTGAGGGCCACGCCATGAATTTCGAAGCCGTCAAAGCCATCTACACCTTCGAGATGGCGCGCACCTTCCGCACGCCGCTACAATCGCTGATCTCGCCGGTGATCTCGACGTCGCTCTACTTCGTCGTCTTCGGCGCCGCCATCGGTTCGCGCATCACCGAGATCGAGGGGGTGAGCTACGGCGCCTTCATCCTGCCCGGGCTGATCATGCTGATGATCCTGACCCAATCCGTCGCCAACGGCTCGTTCGGCATCTTCTTTCCGAAGTTTCTCGGCACCATCTACGAGCTGCTCTCGGCGCCCGTCTCGCCGTTCGAGACTGTGGTCGGCTATGTCGGGGCGGCCGCAACGAAGTCGATTATCCTCGGCGTGCTGGTGCTGGCGACGGCCTGGCTGTTCGTTCCGATCCGCATCGACCATCCATTCTGGATGATCGCGTTCCTGGTGCTTACCGCCATCACCTTCAGCCTTGTCGGCTTCATCATCGGTATCTGGGCCAAGGGGATGGAGCAGTTGCAGACCGTGCCGCTCTTGATCATCACGCCGCTGACCTTCCTCGGCGGCACGTTCTACTCGCTCAGCGTGCTGCCGCCATTCTGGCAGGCGGTGTCGCTGTTCAATCCGGTGGTCTACCTGATCAGCGGCTTCCGCTGGGCCTTCTATGGCATCGCCGATGTGGACATCGCCATCAGCGTCGCCGCCACTCTCGGCTTCCTCGCCATCTGCCTCGGTATCGTGGCGTGGATGTTCCGGACGGGGTATCGGTTGAAGTCGTAGCTGCCCTGAGACAGACTGCCCCTCCCCATCCCTCCCCATAAAGGGGAGGGTGCCGCATCGAGGTGCAGGCACGATCGAGCCCAACACCGCCTTTCTTCACCTCCCCCTTCATGGGGGAGGCCGGGAGGGGGCCGTCTGCTTCAGTTGTGAACTGGTCACAAAATCTTCAGGTTCGTCCGTCATCAAGCCCCGACTCCGGATCTGACCCACGGCGCTCCCGAATGAACATGATCACCAGGACCGCTTCGCGGTTCGTCATCGCTTTGCTGCTCGTCTGCACCGCCTCGCTGCCGACCTTCGCCCAGGTAACGATCTTTTCGCCCTTCAACATCGCCGAGGCGATGGACCAAGGCGTGAAGAAGACCGCCGACATCCCCTATGCCGATGGGCAGCGCAAAAAGCTCGATATCTATAGCCCAGAAAAGCTCGACGGCCCGGCGCCGGTGGTGATGTTCATCTATGGCGGCAGTTGGCGGGCGGGTGACAAGTTCGAGTACGAGTTCGCTGGCCGGGCGCTCGCCGCGGCGGGCTTCATCACGGTGATCGCCGATTACCGGCTGTGGCCGGAGGTGAAGTACCCGGAATTCCTCGAGGACAATGCGCAGGCGATGCGCTGGATCCAGGACAACATCTCGCTCTATGACGGCGATCCGAAGCGCTTCTTCCTCGCCGGTCACTCGGCCGGTGCCTACAACGCGGTGATGCTGGGGCTCGATTCCTCGTTCCGACGCGAGTACGACGTCACGATGCCGATCCGGGCGATTGCCGGCATTTCCGGGCCGTACAATTTCTACCCGTTCGAGTACGATCAGGTGCGCGACACCTTCGGGCCGGCGCCTAGCGCCGAGGGCACGCAGCCGATCAACCTCGTCACCAGCGATGCGCCGCCGATCTTCCTCGCCAGCGGCACCACCGATCCGATCGTCCGGGTGCAGAACTCCGAGGCGCTCGCCAAGAAGCTGCGGGAGCAGGGGATCTGGGTGACCGAGAAATACTATCCAGGCTTCGGCCACCTCGAGCCGGTGATCTCACTAGGCGCGATGATGCGGTTCCGCATGCCGATCCTCAACGATGTGGTCGAGTTCTTCCAGACCTTCGGCGCCTTCCCGTCGGGCACGCCGCGGCCGGTGTTCACGCCCGATCCGCCCGAAACCGAGATGACGACGGTGATCAAGCAGATGGATGCCGTGCTGGCGCCGATCGACGGCGGACGCCGCGACGAGTAGCGGCAAGCGTCAGACGTTGACGCTCTTCATTCGCGCCGCGAAGGCCTCGCCGAAGGCGGACATGCCGTCGGCGACGATGCGGCCGACCGCATAGGCGGCGATGGCGTAGAATTTCTGGGCGGCCGGGGTGCGCAGGAAGACGATATAGCGGTCGAGGTCGTCGTCGCTGAGGTCGCGGTAGGCGTAGGACATCATGGCGCGCTGGGTGCGGCCGACATCGGCGAGCAGGCCCGGCATCATCGCCTCGACCTGGGTGTCGATCTCCTGCCACGGCACGGTGACGTCGCCCTGCTGGTGCGAAACCGATAGGCCGAGCAGCAGCGCGCGCACCGACTGGCCGACCATGGCCGCGGAGATCTCCGCCGAAACCAGCTCCATCAGCGCATCGACCTGCGTCTGGCGGATCACCGATGCTGTGGTGACGAGTTCCTGCCCCTCGGCGATCGCGGCGACCTGTGCCGTCGGCTCGAGTAGCGCCGCGTCGCGCTCCAGCACAGTCATCCGCTGGCCGAAGTCGGAGTGGAAGAACTCCCCCAGCACTAGCTGCTCGTCGGCGGAAAACTTGCCTTCCAGTGCCTGCGCCAGGCGGCGATGCAGGTCCTTGGCGTCGAACACCGAGGTCGCCGTCGCCTCCCAGTGCTTGAGGAAGATCTCGTCGCTGGAGATTTCCTCGGCCCGGGCGGAAGCGGCAATGGTGGCGGCGAACTGGGTGAACACCTGGTCCAGTGCGGTCGCCCGCATGAGTTCGGCCACGGCAATCTGCTGGCTCTGCGCCTGCGCTGGGCGGGCACCAAGCAGCGGCGACGCGACTGGCGTCAGCAGCAGTGCCAGCACCGCGAGCGATCGGATCAGCATCTAACGCGCCCTCCTTCAGCCGCACCAGACTAGCGCAGCGGTGCCGGTATCGCCAATGGGTAGCTCGACTTCGCACAGGACTTGCCCCGGTCCCCCTCGCGGCTGCTAAACTCCAGCGCGAACAAAGGAGTGCCTCTCATGCAGTATGCCCGCCTTGGCCATAGCGGCCTCGAAGTCAGCCGGATCTGCCTCGGCTGCATGTCGTTCGGCGAACCGAAGCAGGGCTCGCACGAGTGGACGCTCAGTGAGGAGAAAAGCCGCCCGATCCTCCGCGCTGCCTGGGAAGCCGGGATCAATTTCTACGATACCGCCAACGTCTATTCGCTCGGCTCGAGCGAGGCGATCGTCGGCAAAGTGCTGCTCGAACTGGCGCCGCGCGACGAGCTGGTGATCGCCACCAAGGTGCATGGCGAGATGCGCAAGGGCCCGAACGGGCATGGCCTCAGCCGCAAGGCGATCATGGGCGAGATCGACGCGTCGCTGCGCCGGCTGGGGACCGACTACGTCGACCTCTACCAGATCCACCGCTTCGACCCTGCGACGCCGATTGAGGAGACGCTGGAAGCACTTAACGACGTGGTGCGAGCCGGGAAGGCCCGCTACATCGGGGCTTCGTCGATGGCGGCGTGGCAGTTTTTGAAGATGCTGATGACTTCGGACAAGCATGGCTGGGCGCGGTTCGTTTCGATGCAGGACCAGCTCAACCTGATCGAGCGCGAGGAGGAGCGGGAGATGCTGCCGGTATGTATCGATCAGGGGATCGGCGTGATCCCGTGGTCGCCGCTGGCGCGCGGACGGCTGGCGCGGCCGTGGGGTGAAAGCACCGAGCGGATGGAGACCGACATCTACGGCAAGACATTGTATTTGCGGGATGAAGTGGCGAACCAGGCGATCAACGTGGTGGTCGGCGAGATCGCCAAGGCACGCGGGGTGAAGATGGCGCAGGTGGCGCTGGCCTGGGTGCTGCAGAAGCAGCCGGTGACGGCGCCGATCGTGGGGGTTACCAAGTTGGAGCAGTTGACGGATGCCGTGGGCGCGCTCGATGTGGTGCTGACTGCCGACGAGGTGGCGCGGCTCGAGGCGCCGTATCACTCGACGGGTGCGCAGAGCTTCCGCTAGGCTGGATTGGACTCAAAATGCATGGTTTAGCCGTGACGTCTCGCAGCAAAATTTTGGTCGTAGCTCGTGAACTTCTGCCGGTCGTTGCATTGGCCGCATTTCTTCTGCCGGCGAGCGCTCTGGCGGAGGATGTGGCTACGGCATCGATCTGCGGCATGGCCGCCGCATCGCAGTATGAAACCGGCTATGCGGTGTTCGGGCGCGACCTCGGGCAGATCGATACTGCTATCGCCATCCCGGCCTGCGAAGAGGCGGTGAAGGCGACGCCGGAGGCGGTCGCCAACCAGGCGTGGTTGGCGCGGGCGCTGTTGGCGGACGGCCAGACCGATGTGGCGATGCCGTTGCTCGAGGCGGCGGTAGCGGCGGACAGCATGCTGGCGCGGCAACTGCTGGGCGATCTGCTGTTCGGCGATATCGGCGACGGAGAGGGCGAGGACTATGTCCGGGCGCTCGAAGTGATCCGGCCGGCGGCCGAGGCGGGGTTTGCGCCGGCGCAGCTGAGCCTGGGGTATGCCTATGATCTCGGGCGCGGGCTCGACGAGGACAACGCGCTCGCTGCCGACTGGTACAAGCGCGCTGCCGATCAGGGTGAGCCGCGGGCCGCCGGTAATCTCGGCTATCTCTATCACGGCGGTTCAGGCGTGCCGCTCGACTACGAGCAGGCGATGCACTGGTACGAGCTTGGGGCGGCAAAGAACGATGTCGTCGGCATTTATGGCGTCGGGCAGCTTTACGAGTTCGGGCAGGGGGTGCCGCAGGATTATCTGAAGGCGGCCGAGCAGTTCCGGCTCGGCGCGGACCTGGGCGATTCCTATTCGCAGAACGACCTCGGCTATCTCTACGATTCCGGGCTCGGGGTCACCGCCGACCCGGTCGAGGCAGCGCGCTATTACGCGCTGGCGGCGGACCAGGGCTATCCGCTGGCCAATGCCAACCTGGCGCAGCTCTACAGCACCGGCCGCGGCGTCGATCGGGATTTCGATCGCGCCCTCGAACTCTACACCTATGCCCACGACCAGGGCGAGATCGGCGGCACAGTGGGTCTGGCGCAGGCCTATCTCTATGGCGAGGGTGTCGCGGTGGATTTCGATCAGGCGCGCAGCTTCGCGCAACAGGCCGCCGATGCCGGGGCGAGTTACGGGCAATCGACGCTGGGCGCGATCCATGCCGAAGGCTCGGGTGTAGCGCGGGACTTCGCGCGCGCCATCGAGTTGTTCGATCTCGCGGCGGCGCAGGGCAACGACTATGCGGCAAGCCGCGCCACTGAGGTGCGGGCCGAGCAGGCCTGTGGTCTTGCCGCGGCGTCGCCCTATGAAGCCGGGTACGAGATCACCGGACCGCTGCTCGAGCAGATCGATACCGAGGCGGCGTTGACGACTTGCGAGAGTGCCGTGGCGCTCGATCCGGGCTCTCTGGAAGACAAGGCCTGGTACGGGCGGGCATTGATCGCCGCGGGACGCCAGGACGAGGCGGCCCCGCTGCTCGAAAGCGCCGCGGCCGGCGATTGGGTGCCGGGGGCGACCCTGCTCGCCGACCTGCTGCTGTGGGGCCACGGCATCGACGAAGATCCGGCCCGCGCCATTTCGCTCTATCGGGTTGCTGCCGGCCGCGATTTCCCGCCGGCGTTGTTCGGCTTGGGGGTCGCCTACCAGAACGGCCGCGGCGTCCCGGCCGATCCAGTGCTTGCGGCGAAGTGGTACCGGCTGGCCGCCAAGCACTTCATGCAGGCGGCCACCGACCGGCTGGCTGATCTCGACCGGGGCGAGCTCGAGCCGCAATATGGCCCGAGCCGCGCCGGGCCGAAGAGCTGAGTTCAGACGGGCTCGCGGATCACTGACGGTGCCGAGCGCTTTTCCTTGCCGTGGGTGACGGCCTCGATGTTGTTGCCATCCGGGTCGAACACATATGCCGCGTAGTAGCCGGGATGGTACGTCCGCTCGCCCGGGCCGCCATTGTCCTTGCCGCCGGCCTTCAGCGCCGCCGCGTAGAAGCGCTTCACCATCGCCTCGTCACGCGCCTGGAAGGCGAGATGCACTTTCGAGATCTGGTGGCCGGGCTCGGGCTGGCTGATGTAGAGCTCGTCGGCCTGGAAAGAGTAGTCCGTGCGGTTGCCGGGTGGCAGCTCCAGCGCTTCGAGCACCGCCGAATAGAAGGCGGCGGCTTTGTCGAGGTCGGCGACGTTGATGTGCACGTGGTCGATCAGGCGTCCGGCGTGGAACTGCATTTCAGGCCTCCATACTCACTGATGGCGCAACGTGAACATAACAGGAACGATTGTCAATCGCGGCCAAATAAAAAGCCGGCCGCCATGTCGGGCAGCCGGCTCGAAAATGTCGGCGACAGAAGCCTATTCGGCCTTGTCGGCGCTGTCGGAATTGAGCTGGCCGTACTTCTCAACGCCGATCGCGTTCAGCAGTTGCAACTGGCTCTCGAGGAAGTCGATGTGACCCTCCTCATCGGCGAGCAGTTCTTCGAACAGGTTCTTCGAAACATAGTCGCCCAGCGACTCGCAGAGCTCGCGCGAGGCCTTGTAGGCCTTGCGGGCGTCATACTCGCCGGCGAGATCGCACTCGAGCACTTCCTTGATGGTCTGGCCGATGCGGAGCGGTGCGACGCGCTGCAGGTTCGGGTGGCCTTCGAGGAAAATGATGCGCTCGATCAGCTTGTCGGCGTGGTGCATCTCTTCGATGGACTCGGCACGTTCCTTGGCAGCGAGCTTGGTGTAGCCCCAGTCGGACAAGATGCGAAAGTGCACCCAATACTGGTTCACGGCCCCGAGTTCGAGGAACAGCGCCTCGTTAAGCCGCTCGATGACCTGTGCTTCGCCTTTCATTCCGACCTCCTTGGCGCGTACGACGCATGGCCGAAAGCCGCGCATGCACAGGGGGTGCATCGGCGGGTTTTTCGGCCATTTGGAGGTGGTACTCTTCCGTTACCGTGATGATAATGTCCACCACATTCGGAACGCAGCCGGCGCATTTGCAGCGCTTCTGCAGCTCGTTGTAGACCACCGCCGGAACGATGATCTGCCAGGGATCCTCACGCAACAGCCCGATGACGATCTGCTTGATCTCCCTGTCGGTGATCACATTGCACTGGCAGACAAGCATGGGCAGAAACGGACGTCGGCTGTGAGGTTCGGGCGGCATAGAGCGCTGCGCAAACATGATTGTCAATGTCAGATAATGCCGCGCGCCGAATCACGAAACCATCGTCGGCCCCATCCGTATCTGTTCGGGCACTCCTCAGGTTCTCTCCATGTCCTTTTCCCTCGTCGGTCTCCTCAACTTCGTCAGCCCGAAGGGTCGCCGGTCGCGCCGCGTCGCATCGGGGCTCGCCTATGGCGAAAGGCCCAAGCAGAAGCTCGATATCTATGGGCCGGTGAAGGCTGACGGCCCCGTGCCGGTGGTGGTGTTCATCTATGGCGGCGCCTGGACCGAGGGTGACCGGCGGGACTTCGGTTTCGTCGCG
>JBKJMF010000097.1:0-8941 GCA_046596525.1 Devosia sp.
TCCGTTGGCAGCGACGATACGGATATTGGCGGCGCGGTCCGGCACCTTCCAGGTGTCGGCCGAGGGCAGTTGCACGGCGTAGTAGATCACCACGGCACCGGCGGCGAGGGCGCCCCAGATGCCGAGGATGAACAGCCAGGAAAACAGCTTCCAGATGACGCCGAAGAAGGTCAGCGGGCGTCGCTCGCGCCGGCCGCCACGGGCCTTCTTGGCCTTCGGGGTACGGCCCCGCGGGAGCTTGCCGCGCGGTGCACGGGTGCCGCGCTCGTCGTCGACATGGATCTCGCCATCGGAAAAGCCGGGCTCGATCCGGGCGCCGCGGGCAAGCTTTTTCGCCGGTGCGGACCGCTCCGAGCGCGTGCCCTTCTTGGGCGTGGCGCCGACTCGGTCTTCCGGCGAAACGTGGAAATCCATGAACAGGGCCCCGGCATTCTTTTTGCGCATGGCGAGTGTCCGGCAGCCGGTTCCCTATCGGAGGGGCAGCCTGCGGACGCCATTGGGCATCCGACCGTCTCGCCAAGCCCAAGCCAACCCGAAATCCCGGGTCTTCGGCCAGCGCGGTCCCCTTGGCTATCCAGTCTAAATGTGGCCGGTTTATGTGGGCTTAAGCAGGCTGGTTATGCACTGTTGCGGGTGAGAGACAGCTCGATCGCCCTGAGGTCCTCGAGGCTGCCGACATGCGGATCGCCCCCGGCATCGTAGCCAGTGCGGGCCGCCTCGATGTCGCGCCGGTTGTCGTGCACCCAGGCGGAGAGCGCCTTGAGCGTCGGATGAAGGCTACGGCCCATTTCGGTCAATTCGTAGTCCACCCGTGGCGGTACGGTCGGATAAATGGTGCGCTTCACCAGCCCATCGCGCTCGAGACCCTTGAGGGTCAGCGACAGCATGCGCTGCGACACCCCGTCCATGCCGCGCCGCAGCTCGTTGAACCGCATGGTCCGGTGCGACAGCAGCCCGACGATGAAGACGCTCCACTTGTTGCCAACCAGCGCCAGGATCTCTCCGGTGCCGCGGCAGTCCTCGATAACAGGCGTGATATCGGGTGGCATGATTGTGCTCTCTTGCGCGTTTCGATCGGTACTCAATATGTAGCTGGTAACAAAAGTACACCAGCTAACCGCTGAAGGCCACACGCATGAAGATTGCCCTGTTCGGCGCCACCGGGGCCGCCGGCCTCATCATCCTCGACCGGGCCCTGGCCGCCGGCCACACTGTCACGGCCTATGTGCGCGATCCCGGCAAACTCGGCCCGACCAGGCCGGGGCTTACGGTGATCGAGGGCCAACTCGACGACGCCGCGGCGATCGATCGCGCCATTGCCGGGCAGGACGCGGTGATCAGCCTGCTCGGACCCAAGGGCGATTCCGCCGGCCTGCCGGTCAGCAAGGGCACGGCACTGATGGTTGCGGCGATGCAGCGGCATGGCGTCAAACGCCTCATCGCCACGGCGACGCCCAGTGCCAAAGACCCCAGCGATCGCTTCAGCCTGCCGTTTGCCCTGGCGGTGACGATGATCCGCGCATTGGTGCGTGGTGCGTATGACGACATCATCGCGACTGCGGCAGTCGTCCGCGACAGCGGCCTTGACTGGACGCTGGCGCGTTTGCCGATGCTTGCCGATCCAAAATCCGGCGCCACGGTCCAAGCGGGCTATGTCGGCGACGGCCAGCTTCGGCTGTTCTCGCTGTCGCGCAACGCACTGGCCGACTTCCTCATCGCCGAAGCCACCGATCCGCACTGGATCGGCAAGGCGCCGGCCCTCAGCGACAAGCGCTGACGTAACCCCTCGAAAAGGACCATCCATGAAAGCCGTACGCCTGCAGAACTTTGGCGATGTTGACCAATTCAAGCTCGAGACGGTGCCCGATCCGGTGCCCGGCGCCGGTGAAGTGCTGATCCGCGTCGCCGGCTCGGGCTTCAACCCGGTCGAGCTCTATCTGCGGCAGGGCTACCTGACCCAGATGTTCCCGACGCCGCTGCCGGCAATTCTGGGCGTCGATGTCTCCGGAACGATCAAGGCGATCGGGCCTGGTGTAAGTGGTTTCGCCGTTGGCGATCGTGTAGCGGGTCAGCTGCCGATCAACGGGCAGGGCAGCAATGCTGAGTTGGCCATCGCTCCGGCCGCAGCGTTGGCCAAGGTGCCGGTCGGACTCGATCTTGTGGATGCCGCCACCATCCCGCTTTCGGCCTCCACCGGCTACCAGGCGGTCACCCGCGCAGTGAAGCCGACGCGCGGCCAACGCATTCTTGTCACCGGTCCACTCGGCGCCGCCGGCCGGGCCGCGATCTTCGCCATCCGCCGCGGCGGTGCGACTCCCGTTGCGGCGATTCGAACGGGGCAGGAAGCCGCTGTCGTCGCGCTCGGCATCGAGACCTTCAACCTCGGCAGCGCACCGGCACTGAAGTTCGACGGCGCCGTCGACACCAAGGGCGGCGAGATCGCCGGGTCACTGTTCGGGTTGGTCAAGGATGGCGGGACCATCGGCGCCATCGCCGGGCTGCCCGAGAACGCTCCGACCGACGGCAAGGTCAACGCCGTCGGCGTCTACGGCGTCGCCGACGCTGCCGATCTCGCCGTGCTACTGGAAGCGGCGGCCAAGGGCGAACTCACCATTCCCGTCAGCAAGCGCCTGCCTCTCGCTGAAGTCGGCGAAGGCCACCGGCTCTATGCCACGGGTCAGGCCGGCGGCAAGATCGTCTTCGTGCCCTGACGAACGTCACCCGGCCGAGGTCAGGTCGCCGGTCTTGAGGCGCGCGACATCCCTGAGGGGTGGCGCGCCGAAGACGCGGGCGTATTCGCGGCTGAACTGGCTGGGGCTGTCATAGCCGACGCGGTGACCGGCAGTCGCTGCGTCGACGGCTTCCGACAGCATCATCCGGCGCGCCTCCTGCAGTCGCAGTTGCTTCTGGTATTGCAGCGGGCTCATCGCCGTCACCGCCTTGAAGTGGAGGTGCAGGGCCGAGGGGCTCATCCGCGCCTCGGCGGCTACCGTCTCGATGGCGAAGGCGTCGCGATAGTTGAGCTTGATCCAGCCGATGGCGCGGTTGACCTGTTGCAGGCGGCTCTCGGCCAGCGCGATCTGCTGCAGCTTGGTCGCCTGGTCGGAGCGGAGCAGCCGATAGAGAATCTCGCGCTTCACCATCGGGCCGAGCACGGCGAGATCCTGCGGCCGCTCCAAGAGCTTCACCAGCCGGATCGCCGCATCGAGCAGTTCGGGCATGATCGGGCTGACCGTCACGCTCGGCTCGGCTTCGGCCGCCGCCGCAGCGGTGACGCCGCCGACCTCGATCAGCAGCGCGCCGATCTCGGCGGCATCGAGATCGAGCTTCATGCAGAGATACGGCGCCTCGGGCGTCGCCTCGGCCACCTGGCCGATCACCGGGGTATCGACCGAGACGACGAGGAAGTTCGCCGCGTCATAATTGAGCACTCGGTCGCCCGCGATCACCCGCTTCCGCCCCTGCGCCACGATGCACAACGCCGGGTGGTGGACGGCATGCATCGGTTCGGATGGATGCGAGATCCGCACCAGCGACAGACCCTCGATCGGCGTTGCCTGAATACCATCAGTGGTTGCGAACTGTGCAATCACCGCTTTGAGCTCGTCCATGCGATCCATGACAAATTCCTTCATTCTGCGTGCAACATACATAGAAGTTCGCGCACGCGAGTCACCATCGTTTACGGAGTTGTGGAGGATTGTGCAATCACTCGGGAGGATCGGTCTACCGCTTCGGGCTCCCGTGAGCGATATAGCTGTCACCGCTGACGAGGACATCGGCGGCAGAAAGCGAGGACCCAAAATGAACATCGATCTCTCCACCATCGCCCGGACCCTGCAGCCCGCGGCCATCCTCGCCATCACCACCAAGCTTCTGAAGCAGATGAACGCGCAGCCTCGCCGGCCCCGGCGGCCCCGCCGCGAGCGGCGGAGCATGAATGGCTAGGCGCCGCGTCGTCGCGACGCTTGCCGGCGCGGTGTTGATTGCCGCGCTAGCGCTCGTCGCGGGCATCACCTTCGGCTTGCCTCAAGGGGCAGGCCGGCACACCGCCACCGCTTATGGAGTTTCAGAGATGACAAAGACCACTCGCGACTACATCGGCCTCTGGGTCACCGAAGACCACAACATCCGCCAGGCCCTGCTGCCAAACGGCCGCTACATCGAAGCCCGCGGGCATCTCGAAGCCGCCTACCAAGGCAACTACCAGATCGTCGGCGACCACATCGAGTACCAGGACGACACGGGCTTCTCCGCCGATGGCGAGTTCATCGCCGGCGTGTTGCACCATGCCGGCATGGTGATGTACGCGGCGGAATGAGGCCCTGATCGTCGAGACGGAAAAGGCCCGCCAACCGACGGGCCTTTTTGCATCCTCAGATTTGTCGTCGGGATAGCGCTACTTCTGGTCCCACCCGACGATCACACCGTCCTCGAGCGTGACCTTGTCGCGGAAGCGGTTCGTTGCCACCGGCCGGTACTTGAAGACTTGCTTGATCTTGGTCTTCATCACCTTTTCCTCGATCGAGGCCGGCTCGCCCCAGCTGTCGCGTAGCTGGTCGGCGGTCATGCCCTGCCAGATGGTCTTGGCGATCAGCGCGTCGACGACCTTCTCGTCGGCATATTTCTGCATCAGCCGGGCGTAGCGGCTGCGCTTGGTCATCGCCACGGCGACGAAGGCCAGCACCGCGATGGCGACGATGATGAGGATGCCAGCGACGACCCATTCCATCGCTGGTTCCTACCGGAGCGTGATCAGGAAAAGTTGCAGACTTTTCCGGTTCGATCGCGCGACCAAACAAGGACTTAGGAAAGGAGGACGATTCAACGAAGCGTACTCCTTTCCTACACGTCGAGGTTGGCGACGCTCAGGGCGTTTTCCTGGATGAACTCGCGGCGCGGTTCAACCAGGTCGCCCATCAGGTTGGAGAACAACCGGTCGTGGTCGTCGCTTTCCTTGATCTGCACCTGCAGCAGCGTGCGGACGTTGGGGTCGAGCGTCGTTTCCCACAGCTGGCTGGGGTTCATTTCGCCGAGGCCCTTGTAGCGCTGCAGCGAGATGCCCTTGCGGCCGACAGCGTTGATGGCGCCGAACAGCGAGGACGGGCCGTAGATGTCGAAGCTCTGCTCCTTGCGCGCGAGCTTGGCGACGCCGCCATAGAGATCGGCTAGCTTTTCCACCGTCTGCCGGATCTTGCGGGCATCGGCGCTGGCGAGCAGCTGCGCATCGATGGCGTGCACTTCGGTGACGCCGCGGATGGTGCGGGTGAAGCTCAGGCCGCCCTGGCCATCGGACTGGCCCTGCCAGCCGCGCTCGACTTCATCGGCCAGCCGGTCAAGCCGGCGGACGACGCGCTCGATGACGGTGGCGGTGCGCGCCGGATCGAGCAATGCCTCCGCGTCGAGGCCGCCGACGATCGCTGCCTGTTCGATCAGCGAGCGGTTGTAGCGGGTGTTCAGCCCTTCGATGGCGTGAACAATCTCGCGCGCCTGCTTGACGATCTGCAGCAGGTCCTCGCCGGCATGGGCGACGCCATCGCGGGTGGTGAGCACGGCATCGTCGGTACCGGTGTCGATCAGATAGTCCTCGAGTGCCCGCTCGTCCTTGAGGTACTGCTCGGATGAGCCGCGCTTGATTTTGTAGAGCGGCGGCTGGGCGATGTAGATGTGGCCGCGGTCGATCAGCTCGCGCATCTGCCGATAGAAGAAGGTCAGCAGCAGGGTGCGGATATGGGCGCCGTCGACGTCGGCGTCCGTCATGATGATGATCTTGTGGTAGCGCAACTTGTCCGGATTGAACTCTTCGCGGCCGATCGAGGTGCCGAGCGCCATCACCAGGTTGCCGATCTGCTCGGACCCCAGCATGCGGTCGAAGCGGGCCCGCTCGACGTTGAGGATCTTGCCGCGCAGCGGCAGCACGGCCTGGGTATAGCGGTCGCGGCCCTGCGAGGCGGAGCCACCGGCGGAATCGCCCTCGACGAGGAAGATTTCGGACTTGGCCGGGTCCTTCTCGGAGCAATCCTTGAGCTTGCCGGCGAGGAAGTTCACATCCAGCGCCGACTTGCGGCGGGTGAGTTCGCGTGCCTTGCGGGCCGCCTCGCGCGCCATGGCGGCTTCCGCCACCTTGCCGACGACGGACCTCGCCTCGGCCGGATGCTCCTCCAGCCATTGCTGCAGCTTGTCGCTGACGCCGTTCTCAACCACCGGACGGACTTCCGACGAGACCAGCTTGTCCTTGGTCTGCGAACTGAACTTGGGGTCGGGGACCTTCACCGAGAGCACGCAGGTCAGGCCTTCGCGGATGTCGTCGCCAGTGACAGTCACCTTCTCGCGCTTGGTGATGCCGCTCTGCTCGGCATAGCTGGTCACCTGCCGGGTCAGCGCGGCGCGTAGACCGGCCAGATGCGTGCCGCCATCGCGCTGCGGGATGTTGTTGGTGAAGCACAGCATATTCTCGTGGTAGCTGTCGTTCCACCACATCGCCACTTCGACGGTGATGCCGTCGCGTTCCGAAAACAGCATGATCGGCGCGCCGATCAGCGGGGTCTTGGCGTTGTCGAGATAGCGCACGAAGGCCTCGAGGCCGCCCTCGTAGTGGAGTTCCATCTCCACCGCTTCGGGATGGCGCAGGTCGCGCAGGATGATGCGCACGCCGGAATTGAGGAAGGCCAGCTCGCGCAGCCGGTGCTCCAGCGTCTTGAAGTCGAACTCGATCATGGTGAAGGTTTCGGTCGAGGGGGTGAACGTTACCTGCGTCCCCGAGCGGCCTTCATAGGTATTGGGCTGCTTGTCGGGCACATAGGTGCCCGTCTGCTTCAACGGCGCATCCGGATCGCCATGGGTGAAGCTCATCTCGTGGATCTGGCCGTCGCTGCGAATCTTCAGCTTCAGCGACACCGACAGCGCGTTGACCACCGAGACGCCGACGCCGTGGAGGCCGCCCGACACCTTGTAGGAATTCTGGTCGAACTTACCGCCGGCATGCAGCTGGGTCATGATGACCTCGGCCGCCGATACGCCCTCTTCCTTGTGGATGCCGGTCGGGATGCCGCGACCGTTGTCGATCACCGTCACCGAACCTTCGGCATTGAGCTGTACCGTCACGAGGTCGGCATGGCCGGCCAGCGCCTCGTCGATGGCGTTGTCGACCACCTCGTAGACCATGTGGTGCAGGCCCGAGCCGTCATCGGTATCGCCGATATACATGCCAGGACGTTTACGCACGGCATCGAGGCCCTTCAGGACCTTGATGGAATCGGCGCTATATTCGTTCGGATCGGAGGGGGTCTCGGAGGTGCTCAAGGGGGTCCCGAATCAGGTCAGCAGGTCCGCTAAAATGGGTCTAGCGGATCGAGTACTCATACCCAAGGGAAATGGCTATTTTTAGCCCGTTTTACAAGGCTTAGGGGTTAGTTGCTGATAGCTCAGCGCGTCACAGATACCCCCCCACCCTGTCCCTCCCCCGCAAGGGGGGGAGGTGACCCTCCCTCTCAGTCGTCGCAACCTCGCACCCAGTGCAAGTGTTGACGTCTCCCTCCCCCTTGCGGGGAGGGACAGGGGGTGGGGGTACGTTTCCCGCACCCGCCTGTCGCAATCAGGGCTCCTTCGCCAGCCGCCCGTCCTTCACCGTCACCCGCTGCGCACCCTCGCCCAGCGCCTCGAACAGCATCGGATCGGTGCCGGTCATGAAGCACTGGGTGCCGAGCCCGTCGAGGGCAGTGAACAGCGCGGCGCGGCGGCCGGGATCGAGATGCGCCGCGACTTCGTCGAGCAGCAGGAACGGGGCGATGCCTGCGGAGCGCTTCACCAGCCGTGCATGGGCGAGAATCAGCCCGATCAGCAGTGCCTTCTGCTCGCCAGTGGAGCCGAGTGCCGCTGGCATATCCTTTTGCGCATGGCGCACTTCGAGATCGATGCGGTGTGGGCCGACCAGCGTGCGGCCGGCGGCGCGGTCGAGGCGGCGATTCGAGCGCCACAGCGCCCGCAGGTCACTCTCGAGCGCCGCCGAGGATTGCGGGTCGTGCCCGTCGGCGAAGAGCGGCGTCAACCCCAGCCGGGCGGCCGGGAAATTGCCCTCGTCGACGCCCTGCAGGATCAGCGCCTGCAACTCGCCGAGGCTGTCGGCGCGGGCGAAATGTACAGCTGCGGCGGCACTCGCCATCTGCGCCTCGACCGCATCGATCCATACCGGATCGGCATCCTCGTCGACCAGCCGGTTGCGCTGGCGCATGGTCTTTTCGTAGTCCGATACCTGGGCCGAATGGCCGGGAATCAGCGTCGTCACCAGCCGATCGAGGAAGCGCCGCCGCTCATTGGCCGGGCCGGTGAACAGCCCATCCATCGCCGGGGTCAGCCAGAGCACGCGCAGGTAGGCGCTCATCTCCTCGATGGTGCGGGCATTGGCGCCGTTGATGCGCACGCGGCGGCCGCCCTCGGGGCCGCCTGCGCCGGTGCCGATATCGACCGGCCCCTCCGGCGTTTCGACCGTCGCCGCCACGGCCCAGAGCCCATCCGAGCCCTGCGCCGCGACTTCCTCGAACGGCGCCCCGCGCAAGCCGCGTCCGGGCGACAGCAGCGACACTGCTTCCAGCAGGTTGGTCTTGCCCGCCCCGTTCGAGCCGACCAGCACCAGGTGGCGCCCATCGAGATCGAGCGCCGCCGAAGCGTAGTTGCGGAAGTGCGAGAGGCGGAGCCGGGAAATAAAACGGGAGGGATGCATCGGTCGGAGAAGGCCCCTCACCCTGACCCTCTCCCCAAAGGGTCGAGGGGACGCTAGCGGCGCTTGCCGTGATCACCTCGCCCCCATTGGGAGAGGTCGGTGCGAACTAAACCCGCATCGGCATCAGCACATAGAGCGCCTTGGCGTCGCCGTCCTCGCGCACCAGCGTGGGCGAGCCCGCGTCGTTGAACAGGAACACCGCGTTCTCCGACCGGATCTGGC
>JBKJMF010000190.1:0-2807 GCA_046596525.1 Devosia sp.
TTCATCACCCCGATCTCGGCGATTCTCCTCGGCGTGCTGGTGCTGCACGAGCGCTTCGAGCTGATCCATATCCTCGGCATCATCGTGATCTTCCTCGGCTTGGTGTTCATCGATGGCCGACTGGTCAAAGGCTGGCGCAAGGCGCCGGCATGACCGTCAAGCGCATCGTCGCCAACATCGCGGCCGAGGACTTGGCGGCGGCGAAGGCATTCTACGGCGATGTCCTTGGCCTTGAACTGCTGATGGATCACGGCTGGATCGTCACCTATGGCTCCGCGGCGCAGATGAGCCTCCAGGTCAGCATCGCCCGCGAAGGTGGCTCGGGTACGCCCGTGCCCGATCTCTCGATCGAGGTCGACGATCTCGAGGCCATGCTCGCAAAAGCTCGCGCTGCCGGGCTCACTATCGAATACGGCCCGGCCGACGAACCATGGGGTGTCCGCCGCTTCTATGTCCGCGACCCGTTCGGGCGGCTGGTGAACATCCTCGCCCACAGCGACTGACGTTCAGCCAAGGTTCAGCAAGACTGCCCAATTCTAAAGTCATCATATGATTGAGGGGAGCAGTGCATGTTCATTGCGACGATCGACGAGAAGGATGCCACCGGCGAGATCGCCGCGATCTACCGCGACGAGGCCGAGGCGCTTGGCTTCGTGATGGAGGGCACCAAGTGCTGGACGGCCCTGCCGCACATCGCGCCGATGGTCGAGCACTTGCTGCACGCCGCGCGCAGCAATTTCTCGCTGGGGCTGGTGAACTGGCGGCTGATCACCCTCATCGCAGCCAAGCAGATCCCCTCCACTTACTGCTCACATGTCTATGCCAAGCTGCTGGTGAACGACCTCGGCTCGAAACAGAAGGTCTTCGCCATCCAGCACGATTTCCGCAGCGCCGGCCTTGCGGCCAAGACCGTGGCCATGCTCGCCTACGCCGAGCAGATCGCGCGCGACGCCAGCCTCATCACCGAGCAAGACATCGCCGCGCTGCGCAACCATGGCTTCAGCGACCGCGAAATCGCCGACATCGCCTTCTGTGCATCGTACCGCTGCTTCATGAGCCGCTTTTTCGACGCCGTCGGCGCCATGCCGGAATCCGTCTGGCTCGATCCCGACCCGGCGTTCCGCACCGCGATGACCGTCGGCAAGCCGGCCTGACCTACCAGACCGGCCGCGATACCGCGTCGCGGTCTCCCGGCTGCCGCTGGTCGATAGCAGTGTCGCGGTCGCTATCCTCAATGATCACGTCCTCGCGCATCGCCAGTTGCGCAGTCGGCGTCGACACATCGATCACCATGCCGTTGAGATCGCGGATCAGCCCGCGGGTCTGGCCGTAGTCCAGCGCAATCGCCTCCGACACCACATCGGCGCCCATGGCGCGCGCCCGGTCGAGCACCTCGAACACGTCGTCCACCTCGAAGGTCAGGTAGGTGCCCTCGTGCATGCCCCAGGCGTGCCGCGGGGTGAACTGGCTCATCTGGTCGATCAACCCGATCTGCACGTTCGGCTGCCCCTTGGGGCTCAGCACCACGAACCAGTCGCTATCGTAGAGCGTCTCGAGCCCGAACAGCTGCTTGTAGAACCTGGTGCTGTCGGTGAGGTCCTTGCAGAGGACGTTGAACAGAACACGATTGAGCACGGACATGGCTGGCTCCTGTTGACGAGGGGTCTTCGTCAACGGTCCGCGGCGGCGACAGTTCCGAAACGGGAGGTTATTAGTGCCTGGTGGGGCCCTTGGCCTCGTCGCATTTCAACAGAATCTCGTCGACAACGCCGGCGATCGGCCGAGTGGCGTCAATGCTCACCGCATTGCGCGGCACACTCTCTCTCGTCGCGTGCAATCGCACGACCAACTCTCGCTCGGCCGGTCTCCCACCAAACTCGTCTTCTGGCCTTCCTGAAAGCCGCTGGTTCAGCGTGTCGAGATCGACATCGAGAACGAAGACCTCGTCGAACAGATCAATGAAGCGGGAGAAGTTTCTGGAGCCGCCGCAGAAAAACGAGATCGCGTTGCGTCGATCGGCGACCAGGGCCTTGACCTTGTCTACAGGCCAGATCCAGTGCGTGTTCCCCCATGCGAGGGTGTCCGCCACGCTCTCGGAGGGAGGCCAATCCAACGGTTCGCCCGTCTCCGGATCGCCATAATAAGCCAGCTCGCGGTCACCGTGGATGACATGGTAACCGCGCCGCTGCAGTTCCTCGGCCACCGTGGTTTTGCCGGTGCCCGAAACGCCTTCGATCAGGTAGTTTCTGACGCCCATTTCCGCTCTGGCCGATCAGCTATTCGAGCCCGAGCTTCTTCTTCAAGATCTCGTTCAACGCCTGCGGGTTGGCCTTACCGCCCGAGGCCTTCATCGCCTGGCCGACGAACCAGCCGAGCATCGTCGGCTTGGCCTTCACGGCTTCCACCTGGCCTGGGTTCGCCGCAATGATCGCGTCGATCACCGCCTCGATGGCGCCGAGGTCGGTCACCTGCTTCATGCCGCGACGTTCGACGATCTCCGCCGGCTCGCCCTCAGGCTCCTCGGCAATGATCACCTGCAGCAGGTCCTTGGCGCCCTTGGACGAGATGGTCCCGGCCGCCACGAGGTCGACGATACCGGCGATCTGGCTCGGCTTGATGTGGGTCTCGAACGCCGACAGCCCCTGGCTGTTGGCATAGGCGGCGATATCGCCGGTGATGAGATTACCCACCGCCCTGCCGTCGCGCCGAGTCTTGTTGGAGGATTCGCCGCCGAACTTGACCGCGGCCTCGTAATAGTCGGCTGTCTCGCGCTCCAGCGTCAGCACCATCGCGTCATACGGGGTCAC
>JBKJMF010000240.1:0-4185 GCA_046596525.1 Devosia sp.
CGACCCACATGTGGGCGCCGGCGAGGATGCCGTTCCAGACATTGGTGCTGCCGAACAAGGCCTGGATCACCATAGCCATGAAATAGGCCATCACCAGTTCGGTGATGAGGCCGATGATATAGGGCGAGGGGCCGGTGCCGAGCTGCTCGCGGGTCTTGCCGAGGGCGGCCATCCACTGCTTGCCGAGCGAGGTGTACCAGCCGGCGCCCACGGCGAAGCCGGCGATGGTGGCGACGATAATGGCGAGCCAATTGACGTCGAAATGCATGGTAAATTCCCCCCAATCCGCGCGGTGCGGAGACTGGAGGTTAGGGGGAAATTCGTTGCTCGGGTAGGGGGTGGACCCTAGAGCCCACCCATCTTGCAGATCAGCTTCCACTCCGCCTCGGAAACCGGACCGACGGAGAGGCGGGAGAGCTTCACCAGCGCCATGTTGGCCAGCTCCGGGGTCTTCTTGATGGTCTCGAGGGTAACGGGCTTGGGGAGCTTTTTCACCGGGAGGACGTCGACGCACACCCAGACGATGTTGCCCTTGTCGTTCGGCTCGGCGGTCGAGTCCTTGTGGGCGAGGGCCACGACCTTGATGATGCCGACGATCTCCTTGCCGATGTTGGAATGGTAGAAGAACGCCTCGTCGCCGAGCTGCATCGCCTTCATGTTGTTGCGCGCGGTGTAGTTGCGCACCCCATGCCATTCCTCGGGGACGCCGCGGTTCACCACGTCGTCGTAGGAATTGACGTCCGGCTCGGATTTCATCAGCCAGTAAGCCATGGCTCAGTGCCTCACTTCTTGGTGTTGTTGATGCCCAGCCGCCACGGCTTGATGGTGATATCGCCGAACACGCCCTGGACGACGAACGGATCGCGCCCGAAGGTGGCCTCGGCATCGGCTTGGTCTTCAGCCTCGATGACCATGAAGCTGCCGGCCATATCGCCCTTTTCGTCGAGGAACGGGCCGGCGAGGATCAGCCGTTCGCCCAGCGTATCGAGATGCTTCAGATGGTCCGGACGCACGGCCATGCGGTGGGCGAGGCCATTGGGCTTGTCGTAGGCAACGATCGCGAAATGCAAAGTCAGTCCTCCCGTTTGAGCGGCCTCGACATGAGCCCGCTGACGATATCCGTGATGGTGGCGGATCCCCCGATCAGGAGGTTTACCGCATCGATGAGCGGCGCGTCGATCCGCAGTTGGTCGGCCAGCGACTTGGCGACCGGCGCGGTGAGCACGCCTTCAGCGAGGTCCGTGCCGGCCGGCTCGCCACGGCCGAGGCTGACGCCGTAGCGGTAGTTGCGTGACTGGGTGGAGGTGCAACTGAGGGTGAGGTCGCCGAGACCGGCAAGGCCGGTGAGCGTCGAGGCGCTGCCGCCCATGCGGACGACGAGTCGGGTGAGTTCCGCGAACGCGCGGGCCAGGAGCGCCGAGCGGGCCGAGGCGCCGAGCCCGGCGCCGTCGACGGCGCCGCAACCGAGCGCATAGACGTTCTTGAGTGCCCCGGCGAGTTCGACGCCGAGGCGGTCGTCTGCGGCGTAGAGGCGGAAGGTCGGACCGGCGAGGGCGGCAGCGACCGCCGAAGTGTGCTCGGGATTGTCTCCGGCGAGGGTGACCGCGGTGGGGCGGCCAGCAGCGACATCGGCGGCAAAGCTCGGGCCCGAGAGTACGTAGGGAATGGCAGTGGGGGAGACGTCAGCCAGCACTTCGCTCTGGCGCTTCAGCGTGCCATGCTCGAGGCCCTTGGCGGTGAGGACGATCGGCAGATGGGCCAATGCGGCAGCGATCGGCTCGAGGGTGGCGCGGCTCGCCTGTGCCGGAACCGCAAGGATGATGAGGTCAGCGTCGGGCAGGGTCAGCGAGGCGGTGACGCGGCTCGACAGCACCTGTGCGCCGAGATGGGCGCTGTTGCGGTGGTTGCGGTTGATGTCGTCGATGGCGGCAGTGTCGCGACCGACCAGCGTCACGGTGCGGCCGGCGATGGCGGCCGCCTGCGCCAATGCAGTGCCCCAGGCGCCGGCCCCGACGACGGCGACGCGATCAAGCGGCATGGGTCAGGCCCATATCGGCGCTATCGAGCGGCCAGCGGGCCTTGGCGGAGAAATTCAGCGGGTCGGCGGCGCCCAGTGCCAGCCGCTCGGCCCCGGCCCAGGCAACCATGGCGCCGTTGTCGGTGCAGAGCGGGATCGGCGGGATGACCAAGGTGGCGCCGGCCGCGTCCGCGGCTTCGCGCAATGCCGCGCCGATCGTCTTGTTGGCGGCGACGCCACCGGCAACGACGAGACGGGGCGGCTGGCCCGGGAACTCGGTGGCATAGCGGGCGAGGGCCGAGCGGGAGCGGATGGCGACGATCTCGGCGACGGTGCGCTGGAAGCTGGCGCAGATATCGGCGACGTCCTGATCCGACAGGGGGGCAAGTTGCTCGGCGGCGAGGCGGACGGCGGTCTTCAGCCCTGAGAAGGAGAAATCGAGCCGGTCCTCCTTGAGCAGCGGGCGTGGGAAGTTGAAGCGGCGCGGATCGCCATTGAGCGCCTGACGCTCGACTTCCGGGCCGCCGGGGTTGCCGAGACGGAGGAGCTTCGCCACCTTGTCGAAGGCCTCGCCGAGCGCGTCATCGATGGTGGTGCCCCAGCGCTGGTAGTCGCCGACCCCGCGGACGAGGACGAACTGGCTGTGGCCACCGGAGACCAGCAGCATCAGGTAGGGGAAGGCGAGGCCGTCGGTCAGCCTCGCGGTCAGCGCGTGCGCCTCGAGGTGGTTCACCGCTATGAGCGGCTTGCCGAGCGCCGCGGCCAGCGCCTTGGCGGTGGTGAGGCCGACCAGCACGCCGCCGATCAGGCCGGGGCCAGCGGTGGCGGCGATGGCGTCGACTTCGCTCAGCTTCATGCCGGCGGTTTCGGCGGCTCGGGCAATGATGTGGTCGAGGTGGCTGACATGGGCCCGGGCGGCGAGCTCGGGGACGACGCCGCCATAGGGCGCGTGCTCCGCGAACTGGCTGCGGACGATGTTGCTCAGAATGGTCGCATGCCCGCTGGCGTCGCGCTCGACGATCGAGGCGGCGGTTTCGTCGCAGCTGGTTTCGATGCCGAGTACTCTCATCAAACTTGCAGCCTTCAAAACTTGTTCTGGGCGGTGGTAAGGGGTAAGGCCAGCCCGGCCTTGGCCTACAATAGGTATGAACTGAAATGCAATCGGCGCCGTTCCTCCGCATCGGGACCCGTGGCTCCATGTTGGCGCTGGCGCAGGCGCAGCTGACGCAGCGGTTGCTGGCCGCCGCGCATGGCGTGGCGCCGGAGCGGATCGAGATCCGCGTCATCACCACCAGCGGCGACAAGCTGACCGACCGGCCGCTGAGCGAAGCCGGCGGCAAGGGGCTGTTCTCGCGCGAAATCGAGGCGGCGCTGGCCGCTGGTGAAGTCGATCTGGGCGTGCATTCGAGCAAGGACCTCGCGTCCTGGCTGCCCGACGGCCTGGTGCTGGCGGCGTTCCTCGAACGCGAGGATGTGCGCGACGCCTTTGTGTCGCTGATGCATGCCAGCATCGCCGACCTGCCGCAGGGCGCCAAGCTCGGCTCATCCTCGATCCGGCGCGGCGCGCAGATGCTGCGGGTGCGGCCGGACCTCGAAGTGGTGCCGTTCCGCGGCAATGTCGACACGCGGCTGGCGAAGCTCGAAGCTGGTGTCGCCGACGCAACGCTGCTCGCCGTCGCCGGGCTCAACCGGCTCGGCAAGCAGGACAAGATCACCGCCTATCTCAACCCGCTGGAATTCCTGCCGGCGCCGGCGCAGGGCGCCATCGGCATCGAGATCCGCGAAAGCGACACGCGCACGGCCGAACTGGTGTCGGTGCTGAACCACGCGCCGACGGCAACCACCATCGCGGCGGAGCGTTCGCTGCTCGCAACTCTCGACGGATCGTGTCGAACCCCGATCGGCGCGTTTACCGAATTGAATGGGGTTTCGTGCAGGTTGACCGCCGAAATCCTCAGCCCCGACGGACGCGAGTTCTATCGCGGCTCGGTGAAGGGCGCGGCAGCCGATGCCGCCAAACTCGGAACGCAACTGGGTGCGACGCTGTTGGAGCAGGCAGGGCCGGAGTTCCAGCGGCAATTCAAAGGATAGGCGCGTAACTTGAAGATGCTCGTGACCCGGCCAGACCCCGACGCGAGCGATACCGCCGCAAGGCTGGGTGCGCTCGG
>JBKJMF010000531.1:0-4175 GCA_046596525.1 Devosia sp.
CGCTCTGCACGAACCAGCGCGACACGTCGTCGACGTGGCCGGGGTCGGAGACCAGCAGTGGCCCGTCACCGCCGTGAAAATCGTTGCTGAGCCGGTTGTTGCCCTCGATGCGACGGAAGTGCTGCAGCACTGTCGACCAGTCCCAGGGCGCACCGTCATTGCTGCCGCGCAGGATCTGGTCCCACTCGTCATAGTCCGAGGGCCGGCCGCGCATGTAAACCTGGGCGTTCACCGAGGTGCCGCCCCCGAGCACGTTGCCCTGCGGGATATCGTGCACGCGCCCGTTGAGGTGCGGCTGCGGCACGGTGTGGTGGTAGGTCATGTACTTGGAGCCGTTGATCAGCTTGAAGATGCCGGGCGGCATGTCGAGCAGCGGATGATGGTGCGAATAGCCGGCTTCGAGCAGCAGCACGCGGCGCCCGCCATCGGTCACCAGCCGGGCCGCCGCGACGCAGCCCGACGCTCCCCCTCCGATCACGATGTGATCGAATTCCTCCCGCATATCGCCCCTCCCAGGACTGACCGCGCCCTAACCGGCGCGCACCGCGGGCGTTTTCGCCCCGTCGGCGCTCCCACCATAAACGGCGGCGGCAAAATGTCGAAGCTTGATCGCTGGCGTCAGCGATACATCTGTCCTTTCCGCCAGACGGCTGTTAACAGCCTTGCGCCAGCGGGACTCGGCGTCAATTAATCATTGACAGCCAAGCTCAAGTTACATTCCCTGTCGCCGAGGTTTGGACGAACGTTTGACGACGTTACTATAACTATACAATGCGAGCAGTTTTTGTTCTTTTAGTATTGATAGGCAATCTCGACTGAGCGGTTTTTGCTCATTTCAAAGTTGTGATTGCCCGAAGAGTGATTCGAGCCAGGTTTCGCGGCATATGTTGCGAAGTGGTGCGACGCAGTGACTTCTGGCAATCGGAGGCGTTGGTCCGACGTTCCAATGTGGGGGCTAAGACAATAGTGACTACCGAAATAAGCGCCATCGCGTATCCGAAGGGGACGGAATTCGACGGCGGCCCAATGTATTGGATCCCGTGCTGCTGGGAGGCACTACGGGCGTGACGCAGCCAATGCAACTTGAGCAGACGCAGACCGAAACCCCGACCGACTGCCTGTCGCACGCGCAGATCCGAGCGGCGCGCGCCTATCTGGGCTGGACGGCGCTCGAACTGGCGGAAGAGTCCGGTGTGTCGTTCTCGACGGTTCGCCGGGTGGAGATGCCCGGGCCACGAGCCGTGCGCGACGAGAACTTGGCGGCGATCCGCGAGGCCTTCACCCGGCACGGCGTTCGCTTCGTCAGCTATGCGGACGGCGCCCTGGGGATCGCCGGGCGCAGCTAGGGGTTATCTGCGAAAAAGGCCAAGGCGGCTTCGCAACCTCGCTCGCACCGTCATCGATCCGATACCGTCGATCGGTAGTTTCAGGCCGGCCAGAGGACGAGAACCATGAACGACCGGCCCGGATCCTCCTTCGAGGAAAGTGAAGTCGTCGACCTCTATGTCCATAGGCCGCCTTATCCCGAAACGGTGTTCGAGAAGTTGCTCGAATTGGCGACGCGGCACGACGCGGTGCTGGATATCGGGTCCGGACCGGGCAAGGTGTCGCGGCCGCTGACGCGGTCATTCGCAAGCGTCGTAGCGGTCGACCCGTCGCAGAATATGATCGCACTCGGCCAGTCTCTGCCGGATGGTCAGGCGTCGAATCTGGTCTGGATCAACAGCCTAGCCGAAGACGCGCCGCTCGATGGCAGGCGCTTCGACCTGACGGTTGCCGCCGCCAGCATCCACTGGATGGACTGCGACCGGCTGTTTCCCAAGCTCCTGGTTCATGCTGCGCCCGGCCATGTGTTCGCGGTGATCTCAGGAGATGACGCTTTTGAGCCGCCCTGGGATGCCGACTGGAAGCGCTTCCTCGGCAAGTGGGTGCCGGAAGTTACAGGTGTGCCCTTCAATGTGGAGCGGCAGCGGGCCATCTGGGGCAACTACCGGCGACACCTCGACCTAGGTGGCAGCCAGTACTTCACGGCGCCGGTCGAGCAGAGCGTCGAGGACTTCATCAAATGCCAGCACTCGCGAGACACGTGGGTCTATTCCAAGCTCGGCAGTCGGACCAAGGCGTTTGACACTGAGCTCGCGGAGATCCTCGATGGTCACGCCACAAATGGGCGGCTGAGTTATACAGTCCGGACGCTCGTGACCTGGGGCAGCATCCGCGCGCAATAGGCGGCGCGGTTACGCCAGATACCTCCGGAAAAAGGCCAGTGCGGCTTCGCGCATGCGGGGCGTTTCCTGGTGCTTTACGCCCGGTTCGGACACCAGTTGCAGCCGATCGGGATAGTTGGCGTAGGCAGCACTGGTTTCGTCCCAGGCCAGCGCCACCGCGGCGGGCGGGGTCAGCGAGTCCGCCTCGCCGATGCAGATGAGCTGCGGGCGGGGAGCCACCAGCGCGCCGATGGCGCCGGCATCGGCTTCGTTCAGGAGACCGGGCACGACCAGGTAAACGCCGTGGCCGTCATGGGCGCCGAGCTCGATCATGGTGCGGAGGTCGGCGAAGCAGCAGAGATGCGCCACGGCGGCGATACGCTCGTCCATGGCGGCGAGCCAGTAGCTCAGAGTGCAGCCCATCGAGATGCCGAAGGCGCCGATGCGAGTGGGATCGACGTCGGGGCGGGAAGCGAGGTAGGTCAGCGCCGCCGAGTGATCGCACAGCATCTGGCCGAACAGGCCCGTGCCATACCAGAGCAGCGCCTTGGCGGCGTAGCCTTCAGACACCGTGGCGCGCTCGCCGAACACCGGCATGTCGATGCACATCGTCACGTAGCCGGCGCGGGCGAAGACGGGGCCGAGCGGATCGAGCAGGTACTCGCGGCCATCGAGCAGTTCGTCGGCGCCGATATCGTAGCGCCCGCCATGCGAGTGGCCATAGAGGATCGCCGGCAGGCGATCCGTTACGTTCAGCGGCCGCGTGAGGATGCCGCGTACGTCGGTGTCGCCGAGGCGCAGCCGCAGGTGCTCGACCTCGTAGCCATCGCGCTGCTCGATGTGGGCGGTGCTGAGCGACACAGCCGGCTCCACCAGCCCGACGAGCTGGCGCAGTCTCTCGCGAGTGATCGGCATGCTACTTCTCGCCCTACTTGTCGTCGTCCGAGACGATGGCGAACTCGAGCGGCAAGGCCGTGGTGTACTTGATCTGGCCCATAGCGAAGGACGAGCTGACGTCGGTCAGATTGATCTTGGAGATCAGCTTTTTGTAGAACGAGTCATAGGCGGCGATATCGGGCACGACGACGCGCAGCAGGTAATCCACTTCGCCGCTCATCCGGTAGAACTCCACCACCTCGGTGAAATCGTCGACCACGGCGGCGAACTTCCGCATCCAGGCGTCATTGTGCTCGTTAGTGCGGATCGAGACGAAAACCGTCACCCCGGCGTTGATCTTGACCGGGTCGAGCACGGCAACGCGGCCCTTGATGATGCCGTCTTCTTCCATCTTCTGGATGCGGCGCCAGCACGGCGTGGTGGAGAGCCCGACCTTGCGGCCGATTTCGGCAACGGGAGTGGTCGCATCCTTCTGCAGGAGCGCCAGAATCTTGCGGTCGATCTTGTCCAAAGCGATGGCAGCCCCCTTGAAATCAGATTGCGTGACGGTGGAAAAATCGGGCCGTCAGCGCAAAGATAGTTAGTCAGAGCGGCCATACAACGCAAATATCTTGCGCCTGTCAACTAGAGAGAAGTCCCCAAAGCCACGCCAGAAAACGATCAAATCGACTGGGATTTCCCGTTTCGGCAGTGCCACCCTCCGCCTCGCGGCGGCGCCACTCGACGGGTGAGTCAAAACTGCCCTGCCAGAGACCGCGACGCGCCTTCCGCGCCACAGCCTCGGCATTGGCGTAACGGCTTGTCGCCGTTGCGAATCCGTCGGCGACGAGGGCCTCGGCGATGTCGGTCTTGCCGTCCCGGCACACCGCCAGCAGCCGGCCATAGCGATCGTGCCCCTCGGGCCGGCAGGCCAGCGTGCGGCCGCGGGTCAGTTCGCGCATCAGCTTCGCGGCGGCGGCTCCGCAGTCCCAGGCACCGCCATCGGCGGTCTTGCAGGTCTGGTTCCACTCGGGCGCATCAAGACCCGGCAGGCGGATGCGCTGGCCGGCGATATCGATGGTGTCGCCATCG
>JBKJMF010000605.1:0-6341 GCA_046596525.1 Devosia sp.
CCCCGACTTCGACACCCAGATCTGCGTCACCGCCCAGCATCGCGAGATGGTGGACCAGGTGATCGCGTTGACCGGCATGCCGGTGGACTACGACCTCAACATCATGTCGCCGGGCCAGACGCTGTTCGACGTCACCTCGAAGGTGCTGCTCGGCATGTCCGAGGTGCTGGACAAGGCCAAGCCCGACATCGTCATGGTGCAGGGCGACACCACCACCGCGATGACCGCGGCGCTGGCAGCGTTCTACAAGCGCATCCCGGTTGCCCACATTGAGGCGGGGCTGCGCAGCCACAACATCGACAGCCCCTTCCCCGAAGAGCTGAACCGGCTGATCGCCGGCAACATTGCCACCTGGCACTTCGCCCCGACCACCGAGGCCCGCGACAACCTCGTCGCCGAGGGCAAGGACCGGGCGCGGATCTTCGTCACCGGCAACACGGTGATCGACACGCTGCTGCACTTCTCGGGCGCGATGGACCACGACCGGCTGATGCGCGACGAACTGGCGGCGCGCTTCCCGTTCCTCGATCGTTCGAAGCGCCTGATCCTCGTCACCGGCCACCGCCGTGAGAATTTCGACGGCGGCATCGAGCGCATCTGCACCGCGCTGAAAGTGCTGGCGACGCGCGGCGACGTGCAGATCGTCTACCCGGTGCACCCGAACCCGAACGTGCGGAGCGTCGTCAACGCGCAGCTCGGCGGGGTGCCCAACATCCACCTGATCGACCCGCAGGACTACCTGCCGTTCCTCTATCTGCAGAAGCAGAGCTACCTGGTGCTGACCGATAGCGGCGGCGTCCAGGAAGAAGCTCCCTCGCTCGGCAAGCCCGTGCTGGTGATGCGCGAGAACACCGAACGCCCCGAGGGAGTCGCCGCCGGGACGGCGCGCCTCGTCGGGACCGACGTCGAACTTATCCTTTCCAACGCCACTCGCCTGCTCGACGACCCCGCCGCCTACCGCGGCATGGCTGAAAAGCACAACCCCTATGGCGACGGCCGGGCCAGTGCCCGGATTGTCGAGGAGCTATCGCGGCATGTCTGAAAAGAAAACCACCGAGATCAAGACCGTTTCCGTCATCGGCATGGGCTATATCGGCCTGCCGACCTGCGCCATCTTCGCCAGCCGTGGGCTGGATGTCATCGGCATCGACGTCAACCAGTCGGTGGTCGAGAAGGTCAACCGCGGTGAAATCCACATCGTCGAGCCGGACCTCGATGGCCTGATCCAGAAAGTCGTGGCGAACGGCAAGCTCAAGGCCTCGACCACGCCGCAGGCGGCCGACGCGTTCGTTATCGCCGTGCCGACGCCGATCACAGAGGACCACAAGCCGGACATCAGCTACGTGCTGTCGGCCGCCAAGTCGATCGCCGGGGTGCTGAAGCAGGGTGACCTCGTGGTGCTGGAATCGACCTCGCCGGTTGGCACCACCCGCAAGATGACGGCGCTGCTCTCGGAGCTCCGCCCCGACCTCAAGTTCCCGCATGTGCATGGCGAGCGGGCCGATGTGCTGGTGGCCTATAGCCCCGAGCGCGTGCTGCCGGGCAAGGTGCTGACCGAGCTGATCAACAATGACCGCTCGATCGGCGGGCTGTCGAGGAAGTCGTCGGCGCGCGCCGTCGAGCTCTATTCGAGCTTTGTCGGCGGCGACCTGTTCATCACCTCGGCCGAGAGTGCCGAACTGGTGAAACTGACCGAGAACGCCTTCCGCGACGTCAACATCGCCTTCGCCAACGAACTGGCAGCGGTGTGCCAGGACCTGAGCCTCAACGTCTGGGAGGTGATCGAGCTGGCTAACCGCCATCCGCGCGTCAACATCCTGCAGCCCGGACCCGGCGTCGGCGGCCACTGCATCGCGGTCGACCCCTATTTCATCATCGACGCGGCGCCCAACAGCACGCGCCTGATGAGCTCGGCCCGCCGCATCAACTCGGCCCGGCCGTTCGCGGTGGTGCGGGATATCGAGGCGGTGCTGGATCCGAGCCGGCAGCAGACGGTTGCCTGCCTCGGGTTGAGCTTCAAGCCCAACATCGACGACGTGCGCGAGAGCCCGGCGGTCGAGGTGGTCAAGCTGCTGGCTGACGTCCCCAACATCAAGCTGATCGCCGCCGAACCGCATATCCACGCGCTGCCGCGTGAACTCGAGGGCAAGGGCATCATCTTCACCGACGCGCTCACCGCCATCGACCGCGCCGATATCGTGGTGCTGCTGGTCGACCATCGCCAGTTCGGCCTGATCGACCCCGAGGCGCTGCAAGACAAGGAACTGATCGATACCCGCGGCCTCTGGACCTGGCGCAAGGCGCGCAAGCCCGACGCCCGCATTGCCGGCAAGAAGACGCAGAGCGAACGCGAGCACGGCCATCCGCTGCGCCGCGTCACCGACAAGGCCGCCTGAGATGGCAACCTGGTCCTCGCATCCCCTGCTGGCTGAACGCCGCCGCGAATTCCTCGGCGCGCCGATGCATACCCTGACCATGGACGAAACGCTCGCCCTCGCCAACGAGGCGATGGCGGGTCGCCGGCCGCTGCACCACACGGTGGTGAACGTGGCCAAGCTCGTGACCATGCGGAAGAACGCCGAGCTGCGCGAAGACGTCGCCAGCGCGGACCTGATCAACATCGACGGCGCCGGCGTGCTGTGGGGCGCCCGGCTTTGCGGCATCGAAGTGCCTGAGCGGGTGGCCGGCGTCGACATCATGACCAACCTGTTCGCGCTGTGCGCCGAGAAGGGCTATCGGCCGTACCTGTTGGGCGCGGAGAAACACGTGCTGCAGGCGGTAGATATGCGCCTCGCCAAGGACCATCCGGGGCTGGTGGTCGCCGGCATGCAGGACGGGTATTTCAAGCCGGAGGACGAGGCGGATGTCGTCGCGGCGATCAACGCCAGCAACGCCGACTGCCTGTTCGTCGCCATGCCGACGCCGCGCAAGGAGCGGTTCCTGAAGCAGTACCGTGATGTGCTGACGCCCAACTTCGTGATGGGTGTCGGCGGCAGCTTCGACGTCTATGGCGGCAAGGTCTCGCGGGCGCCCAGGCTGGTGCAGAAGCTCGGTCTCGAATGGCTGTTCCGCATCGCGCAGGAGCCACGCCGGCTGTGGCGGCGGTACTACGAGACCAACACGGCCTATGCAGGATTGCTGTGGCGCGAACTGCGCCGACGGCGCTGGTCGGCATAGGCGGAGAGTTCTGGGAGGAGCGATTGGCCCTGCGCGAGCGGGGCCTTTTGTTTGGGGCGCACAGATCTCTCGGCCATCTCTCCCCTTGCGGGAGAGAAAGCGATTTCTTGGGCTTAGCCCCTTCGCTAAGCCTTAGAAATCGCAAGAGAGGGGATCGTGGCGGGCACGGTGGCTCCCAGCACCCCCTCTCTTGCGAAATCTAAGGCTTAGCCAAACGGCTAAACCTAAGATTTTGCTTTCTCCCCCGCCAAGGGGGAGATCGGCATCGAGTCTTTCAGGCCATCCCCAGCTTCGCCCGAACCTTGCCCGCCAGCGCCCGCGTCTCCGCCGGGTGCAGCAGTGACTGCAGGCCGAGGAACACCAGCCCACCCGCCGTGCCGCCAGCAGCCAGCTTGAACAGCGACCAGCTGTCGCCCAGCAGCGCGCTGGCGATCCAGGCAGCGATGCCGGTGGCGGCGGCGACGCCGATCGAGGTGGCGAGGTCGGCGAAGGGGATCGGTACGGGGGTGAGGCGATGGCTCACGATCATCGCGGCGAACAGGCCGACCAGCGTGCCGCCGGCGAGCGCCAGGGCGGCGCCGACCTCGGCGAGGGTTGGGATCAGCAGCAGCGACAGGCCAATGGTGGCGACCGAGCCGGGGGCCAGCGCCACCATCTGCAGCCAGGGCTTCTTGTGGGCGTGGAATACGTTCTCGAACACGAAGCTGGTGAAGTTGGCGAACAGCACGCTGAGCGCGATGATCGGGAACAGCAGGCCGAGGTTCTGGTGATAACCGGCGGGCAGCAGCACGCCGCCGATCTCGGTGCTGAGCGCCACCAGCACGGCGACGATCGGGAAGGTCAGCCGGCCCATCATGGCCATCTGGTGCGACAGGAACCGGCCTGCGGCCTCGGGACCTTCGGTGTCGAAGCGGCTGACCAGCTCGGGGAAGGCGCCCATGTTGATGGCGTTGGAAATGGTATCGATCGGCTGGCGGGCCAGCGCGTAGACGGCGGCGAATACCGCAACGGCGCCGGCGTCGTAGTAGACCTTGAGCAGCACCCGCTCGGCGCTGTTGAGCCCGAAGCTGATGATGGCGGCGGCGATCAGCGGAATACCCAGCGCGAACAGCTCGCGATGCGTGAACCGCGATGGACCGACCACCACCCGGCGGCTGACCAGCGCTAGCGCGATGCCGCCGGCGATGAGGACGCCGAGGCTGGAGGCCAGCGAGACGGCGAGGAAGGAGCCGTGGATGAGGAAGATCGCGGCGATCGGCAGCGCCAGCTGCAGCGCAGCGCGCAGGAACTCGAGCAGCGAATAGGCCGAGTGCCGCTGCTGCATCTGCAGAAGCGTCAGCGCGAAGCGGCTGAGGGCGCCAACGGTGAGATAGGTGCCGACGGCGATGGCGAACTCGACCCAGCGCTCCGGCGCGATCAGCACCGAGCCGGCGGCGGAGATCACAAGCCCGAGCAGTGTCGTGACCACGAGGACCCGCGCCGCGAGCTTGACACTGCCGCGGCTGATATCGCCCTTGCCGCCGAGGCGGAGCAGCGCGATGCGCAGCCAGTTGGTGACGGCGGAATCGGTGAGTTCCCCCACGGTGACGACCAGGGTGAGGAAGCCGTACTCGGTCTGGTCGATCAGCCGCGTCGCGATGATGAGCATCAGCAGCGCCGAAAGGCGCGTCAGCAGGATCGCGGGTGCGTAGATCAGGGTCGAGCGCAGCAGCACTTCAATGCCTTCCCATCCCTTTGGGATGTCGTTCACCTTCGCTTAACCCTTTCGGGACGCGCCCGACCAGCGCTTTGCGGGGACAGGGTGAATGGCGGCAATTGTATCGAATTGATGCCGCCGTAAACCTTCCTGAGAGCCTTTGCTTTCCTCGGATTTCGACCGGCGCTATGGCTCGGTCATGCTGCAGCGAGCCACGCCAACTCGAACCCTCCACGTCCTGGTCGCGACCCCGTCGGGAGCCACCGGCCAGGGTGGCATCGACCGCGTCATGGGCTCGCTGCGTGACGAACTCGAACGACAGCAGACCAGCGACCCGAACGTGACGTTTGCGGCCAGCCGCGGGCCCGGGCACGTCGCGCTGTCGCCGCTGTACCTCGCCGGCTTCCTGCTGCGGATGGTCGGCCTGAAGGCTGCCGGCCGGCTCGACGTCGTTCACATCAACCTCGCCAGCGCCGGCAGCACTTACCGCAAGCTGCAGATCGCACGGTTGGCCCGCCTGCTCGGCGTGCCCTACGTGCTGCACTTGCACGGCGGCGACTATCCGAACTTCTGGAAGGGCGACGAGAGCCCGCTGAGCCGCAACATCCGGACGATGTTCGCGGGGGCGGCGCGGATCATCGTGCTGGGTGAAACCTGGCGCAGGTTCGTCATCAGCCGTGCGCCGGAAACCACTGAGAACATTGTGGTTGTGCCTAACGCTGCGGCGCAGCCGACTCTGCCATACGTGGGCGGTGGCGACACCCCGCACATCCTGTTCCTCGGCCGCATCGGCGACATGAAGGGCGTGCCGCAACTCGGCGAAGCGCTGGGCCGGATGCGAGACCTGCCTAACTGGCGCGCTACCATCGCCGGTGACGGTCATGTCGAGGCGGCACGGGCCAAGGCATTGGAGCTCGGACTTGCCGATCGGGTCGATATTCCCGGCTGGGTCGACGGGCCACGCGTCGCTGAGCTGATCGCCTCGGCCGATATCCTCGTGCTGCCCTCGTTCACCGAAAACCTGCCACTCTCGATCATCGAAGGCATGGCCTCAGGGCTCGCCGTCGTCGCAACGCCGGTGGGTGCCGTGGCTGATATCGTCAGAGACGGCGAGACCGGACTGCTGGTGCAGCCGGGTGATGTCGATGGGCTCACGGCGGCGCTGACCCGATTGGTAGAGGACAGGCCCCTGCGTAGGAAGCTGGGCGCTGCCGGGCAGCGCCTGCACCGTGAGAAGCTCGACCTCGCCCCATATGCCAAGACGGTTAGCAACGTGTGGATAAGGGTCACGCGTTAACACTAAGGTAACCTTTTGGTTCCCACTTTCCGTGCCCGGGACTACCACGTTTCAGCGCGCAACGATCGATGGTCGGCGCGCATGGGAACGCGGCTATGACCTACGACGTCGCTAGCAGCTCCACTGAAGTTTCCCCGGCGAAAACCGGGGACGCGAGGGGGGCGATCACAG
>JBKJMF010000356.1:0-3384 GCA_046596525.1 Devosia sp.
CTGATGCTGGGCGGCCGCCTCGCCGATCGCTATGGCCACCGGACGGTGTTCCTCGCCGGGGTGTTCGGCTTCATTGCCGCATCGCTCGCGGCGGGGAACACCGTCCGGTGGCCATAGCGATCGGCGAGGCGGCCGCCCAGCATCAGCAGCCCGCCGAACGGCAGCACATAGGCGGTGATCACCCAGGTGAGCAGGTTATGGTCGAGCCCAAGCCCGGCGCCGAGGCTGGGCAGTGCGATGTTGACGATCGAAGCATCTAGCACCACGAGGAACTGCGCCAGTGCGAGGATAGTAAGGGCCAGCCAGCGATTGCTGCTGCGCTCGGTGGGCGGTGCCGCATCAGCGGCGGTTGCGGTCAGGGTCGTCATTCCAGTTCTCCTGTTTCTATAGAGTGAGCGATCACTCACTACGTGGTTCGAGAAATGGCGCCTTGTTCCCGCCTTCGAGCGGGTGAGGGCGCCACGATGGACGTCGTCATAAATGGCCCGTCGGGGAACACCCCGGCCGGATCAGGTGGCCGGAACGTGCCGGATATTGCGGGCCAGCAAGCGGGCCCAGTCATCGCCGAGGTCGTAGATGTCGGCGGTGGTGATGAGGTGGCAGAGCTGGCCGAAGGCGATGAAGCGCTGCACCGCTTCGTCGCTAGCGCCCGAGCGCTGCTTCACATAGCTGACGATCCGCTTCAGCCCGGCCCGCAACACATCGCGGATCGCCGGCACATCCGACGCGCTCTGCGCATGCACCTGGATCATCAGCATGCTGCGGTCGGCAATCAGGCTCGCATAGCCGTCGCCCATTGCATACAGGATCTCATCGCCATTGCCGTTGCTGACGGTCTGTGCGCTCCGCTCCAGTGTCTCCGCGATCCGCATGAAGCAGCGCTCCACCGCGGCAACGAATAGCTCCTCCTTGGTCGGAAACAGCTTGAACACATAAGCCTGGCTGATCCCGGCCCGAGTGGCTACGGCGGTCACCGGCGTCGCCGCAAACCCCGCACCGGCAAACGCCAGCAACGCCGCCTCGACGATGGCTTCTCTACGGGTGTCCGCATCGGACAGGTTGGTGCGTGTGTTCTTCATGGTGAGTGAGTGAATACTCACTATAGATCGACCTGTCAACACTGCCGAACGAGACGAAACAATCAGCGAGGGCGTGGCATCGAAACTGCCGCCGCCTCGTTAGGGCACCATCAAAAGGGTGCACCCATGTCCAGCAATGAAATCACCGACCGCCTCAATCACTTCGGCAAGAACATCGAGCGCTGGCGCACCGAGGCAGCGCGGCTGACCCTGCTCGCCTCCCAGGCGCGCCAGCAAAAACCCGACGAGGCGCAGCTGGTCGATCTCGAAGAGACCGCAACCGCCATCTACTCCGACATCACCGAGTTCCAGCGCACCGTCGAGGAGATCGCGACGAAGAGCCCGGTGGCCGCCGCGCAACTGGCACCGGTCAGCGATGCCATTCACCTGGTCCTGCTCGAGATCACCGAACTGGGGATCAAGCTCTACAGCTCGCGCACAGAGCTGCCCGAAACGACCTGAGACTGGCGACAGCCCCCGTAAAGCCGTACTCGCACAGCGACAAGCTGCGCGGACGATGCTGCTTGACAACTACGCGGTTTCCACCCGCAAATCCGCCGCGTAAACAGTCGATGTTCCAGCATCTGCTGATCTGCTTCCCGGCGCAGAATATCCGCCTCGTCCGTGGGGCGGAGCGATTATTCGGGCGAGATCAGCCGCCTTCGCAGAAAGCGCCGATCATGCAGACGATGAGCTTCAGGGCCGGGGACACCATCCTCACCGAGGGCGAGGCAGGTGACACCGCCTTCCTCATTTCATCGGGTCAGGTCGAGGTGAGCATCGGCGCCGGCGCCACCGCGCGGACCGTCGGCAACCTCGGCGCCGGCGAAGTGTTCGGCGAAATCAGCCTGATCGAACCCGGGCCGCGCTCCGCCAGCGTCCGCGCCCTCGCCGACACCGAATGCGTCGTCACCACCTATGACGAGTTCATGGCCTCCGCCCAGGCCGACGCCGGCAGTGCCATCACCCTGATGAAGACCCTGGTCCGTCGCCAGCGGCAGACCAACGATCACCTCGCCAGCATGAACCCCGGGATCCGGCACCGCGTCGAGCAGTGCCTGCAGGTGATCCTCGCCGGTCTCGACGAGCGCGACGCCGTCTCCGGCGAGGAGATGCAGTCGCTGCAGCGCGAGCTGCGCATGCTGCTGAAAGCCGATCGCCTGCAGGTGGCGAGCGACGAGATCGCCAAGGCCGAGGATGTGCTGAGCTACATGCTGCGCCCCAGCATGGAGGAGTGCCTGAACCTCTGGTTCGGCAAGGCCGAAGCAACCGACCAGGAAATCTGGAACCGTTTCGGCGCCGACGTCGCGCTGGCCTCTCGCGGCCACTTCGACCTCTGGGCGCTCAACGTCGAGTATCCGCGCCTGCTCGTGGCGCTGGTCATCATGCTCGATCAGTTCCCCCGCAACATGTACCGCGACACTACACAGATGTACGCCGCCGACGCCCGCTGCCAGGCGCTGGTCAAGCGCGGCCTGCGCGTCGGCGTTGGCGACCGCCTGCGGCCGATCGAGCGGGTGTTCCTCTGCCTCGTTCTCACCCACTCGGAATCGCTGGAAGACCAGCATCTCTGCATGGAAGAATGGGGCAGGGCGATGCAGCAGCTGACCCCCGAAGACCCGCTCAATGTCTTCCACGAAATCTTCCACCGCCACGTCGCGGTCATCACCCGCTTCGGCCGCTTCCCGCACCGCAACAAGATCCTGCAGCGCACCAATACCGAAGCCGAGGAGGCCTTCCTCGCCGACAACTCGTTCCGCTTCGATCTGCCGCTGGTCCGCCAGCCCGATGGCACGCTGGCCTTTGCCGGCTCGGTGAAGGGCCGCACCGTCGAGCTGCTCGGCCACAAATACGAGACCCGGCTGCCGGGCATCGACGAGGCGACGGCACAGGCCTACGAGTTCCAGTATGCTGGCCCCGACGCCATCACCAAGGCGCAGGAGCAACTGAACAAGCAGGGCTTCGTCCGCATCGGTGACCAGGTGCCCGATTTCACCGCTGAGACCAGCGACGGCCCGATCAGCTTCCACGAGTTCATCGGCACCTCCTGGTGCGTGCTGTTCTCGCACCCCTCGGATTTCACCCCGGTCTGCACCACCGAACTCGGCGCCACCGCGCGCCTCGATCCCGAGTGGAAGAAGCGCAACACCAAGGTCATCGGCCTCAGCGTCGATGGCACCGCCGAGCCCGACCGCTGGATCGCCGACATCAACGAGACGCAGCAGACCACCGTCAACTTCCCGATCATCGCCGACAAGGACCGCCGCGTCTCGATGCTGTTCGGCATGCTGGACTCGACCAACTT
>JBKJMF010000197.1:0-5013 GCA_046596525.1 Devosia sp.
ACCAGATCGGCGATAGTGCTGTTGGCTGCTTCCGACGGGGCACCAAGCCCCTTGAGGAAGCCATCAACGGCTGCAATGCACTCACCCCAGCGATCCTTGTCGCCGTTGTACTCCTCGCTGATCACGGGGGCACAAATTGTCAGAACGCCGGGAATATCGCTGGGAGCACTCTGGGCCAGAACGGCCGGACTCCATAAGGCAGCTACCAACGAAAGCGCCGCCAAGTTTCCACACGCAAATCCAAGACGAGGCATAAAACCCTCCTCTGCCTTTAACACATCGTTTACATTAAGCTTCTGTAGAACGCTGAGTCAACGAGGACTAAGCACCGAGCTGATCACTTCAGCGGCAAAATCGCCGAATGGTTACCTTCAGAACGTCTGTATTGGCCGCCGCGCGCCCTCTTCACTGACGGCTCGCGCTTCGTAGAACGCTTCCTTCACCACCGGCGGGGTACTGAAAGTCGACGGCGGCTTGCGCGCCAGGCTGGGTGGATCGACGGAAACCGAATGAGCGCAATCGGGGCAGCGGAGCTTGATAAGCCGGCACGTCCGCGTCGGGCGGTGGTGGCTTCGCCCGCTCTCGACACCCCGGCCATCGTCCCGGCCCTGCTCATCGGCATCATTGCCTTCGTCATCGTAAGGGGCATCGCTCCGCTCGACCCCACCAACATCCTCTGGCTCGATGAGCGCGACCGCGCCATGCACACGCTGGGCTGGTGGTGGTTTTCTATGGCGCCCTGGGGCTGGCCGCCCGGCGCCAGCCCGCTCAACGGGCTCGAGCTCGCCAATGGCGTCGGCCTCTCGGACTCCCTGCCGTTGTTCGCCTTCCCGTTCAAGCTGATCGCCCAGTGGCTGCCGGCGCGCTTCCAGTTCTGGGGCTATTGGGAGCTGCTCTGCTTCGTGCTGCAATCACTGTTCGCGGTGCTGATCGCCCACCAGTTGAAGCTCAGTCGGCCGATGGCGCTGATCGCCGCGCTGTTCTGCGTGTTCCAGCCTGCCTTCCTGATGCGGCTCGATGTGCACATGGCGCTGGCCGGCCACTGGACCATTCTGGCCGCAGTCTGGCTCTACCTCCGCCGTCCGACCCCGCTCTGGGTCTGGCCACTGCTCCTCGCCACTGTCTCGGCCATCCACGGCTACCTGCTGGTGATGGTGTTCGCCATCTGGGCCGCCTCGCTGGCGGCACGGCTGTGGCGTGGCGAACTGCGCCTCGCGCCCACCGTCGCAGAACTTGCGCTCAGCGGTGTCGGCATCATCGTCGTGCTGTGGTCCGCCGGCATCTTCATGGTCGGATCGATGGAGAGCTTCGGCTTTGGCCTGTTCCGCATGAATCTGCTCGGCCCGATCAATCCCGCCTTCTTCCAGTTCATTGTCCCCGGCGTCCCGATCAATCGCTTCGATTGGGAGGGGGTGAACTATGTCGGGCTTGGTATCTTCGTGCTCACCGCCGTCGCGGCGGTCACCTTCCGCCCTGCCAATCTCGCGCCGCTGTTCGGGCCGCGCCTCCTGCCCCTGGTGCTGGTTGTATTTGGCCTCGCCGTCTTCTCGCTGAGCCACCGGGTGGCGCTAGGCAGCATCGAGCTCTTCACCGTGCCGATCCCGGCGGCACTCGAGAAATTCCTCACCACCTTTCGCAGTTCGGCGCGAATGTTCTGGCCGCTCGGCTATCTCATCGTCTTCGCCCTGCTGACCCTGTTGTCGCGGCAAGTGCGCAGCACGCCGGCGCTGCTCATCGCCTCCCTGGCATTGGTGCTGCAGGTGGCCGACCTGCAGCGCGGCATCCGCGCCCTCAACATCGGCCCTGACCGCACCGGCACCACCTGGCGCACTATGCTCACCTCCCCGGCCTGGGACGCGCTCGCGCCGCATTACCAGCGGGTCCGTGCCATCCCGGTGGAGAACGAGGGGGAGCACTGGCGCGAGTTGGGCTGGTTCGCCGTGACCCACAGGCTACCCACGGACGCGGTCTATCTCGGCCGTATCGATCCGGATGCGCTGGCTCGTGCGCAAGAGGTCGGCATGGCGGCGTTGCGCGACGGCAGCTTTGATCGCGGCGCCATCTACGGGCTCGATAGCCGCGCGGCGCGACGAGTGCTGCCGCATCTCGGCCCCGACGATATTCTCGCCCCGATCGATGGGCTGATCCTCTTCGCCCCCGGCGGCAAGCCCATCCTCGAAGCCGCCGGCATCCGGCTTTCGCCTTTCGTCGCAGTGCGCCGCTAAAGCGAACAAGCCCCTTGCGGGCAAAAGCCCATTGCGTGAGTATCCGCCCGTTTCGGACAGGATTTGCCGCGCCATGGCGTCACGACAGGACACTTCGGGCAACCGGCTCGACGACGCCGCCCGAGCCGGTTGGCTCTACTATGTCGCCGGCAACAACCAGGAAGAGATCGCCAAAAAGCTCGGCGTGTCGCGCCAGACCGCCCAGCGGCTGGTCTCGCTGTCGGTCTCCGAAGGCCTGATCAAGGTGCGGCTCGACCACCCGATCGGCCGCTGCATGGAGCTCGCCGAAAAGCTGCGGTCCCGCTACGCACTGGATTTTGTCGAGGTCGTGCCGACGGATCCGGGCTCGAGTTCGACCACCCTCGGCCTTGCCCAGGCCGCCGCCGCCGAAATCGAGCGGCGGCTCAAGGGCGACGAGCCGATCATCCTCGGGCTGGGAACCGGTCGCACGCTGAAGGCGGCGATCGACCAGCTGTCGCCCATCGATGCGCCGCAGCACAAGATCGTCTCGCTCACCGGCAACATCGCGCCCGATGGCTCCGCCGCCTACTACAACGTCATCTTCTCGATGGCGGAGGCGGTGAAAGCCCGCAGCTTCCCAATGCCGCTTCCGGTTATTGCATCATCGGCCAGCGAGCGTGAGGCGCTGCACAGCCAGCCCATGGTGCGCGACACGCTGTCCCTGGCAGCCAAGGCCGACGTCACCTTTCTCGGCCTCGGCGATCTCGGACCGGAAGCACCGCTCTACCTCGACGGCTTCATCTCTGAGGCGGAGCTCAAGGCGCTGCAGAAGGCGGGCGCCATCGCTGAGATCCTCGGCTGGGCTTTCGACGCAAATGGCAAGCTGGTCGACGGGCTGACCAATGATCGCGTGGCGAGCGCTCAACTCCCCTCGCGGGAGTCGTCGCTTGTCGTAGCAATCGCCATGGGACAGAAAAAATTGCCCGGCATCCGTGCGGCGCTGAATCGGCGGTTGGTAAACGGTTTGCTCACAGACGAAGCCACCGCTGAAGGCCTGCTGGCTTAGCCATAACCCTCTGAAATCTCTGTCCCCCTCCAACTGCGGTCGCATGGATCGCCGTGATGAACTATCGCGCCGATAAATCACCCGCTTGACTTTATCCATCCAAGTGTGAGTATTTGCCCATCACCGATACAAATGCTCGTATCGGAATAGGGAGGACATCGATGAAACTGCTACCGCTTCTCGCGGGCGCCATGCTTGTTGCGCTCGCCGGCTCGGCTTCCGCCGAAACCATCACCATCGCCACCGTGAACAATGGCGACATGATCCTGATGCAGAAGCTGACGGACGATTTCACGGCCAAGAACCCCGACATCCAGCTCGAGTGGGTCACCCTCGAAGAAAATGCGCTCCGCCAGAAGGTCACCACCGACATCGCCACCAAGGGTGGCCAGTACGACGTCGTGACCATCGGCACCTACGAAGTTCCGATCTGGGCCAAGCAGGGCTGGCTGGTGCCGCTGGAAAGCCTCGGCGCCGACTACGACGTCGATGACCTGCTCCCCGCCATCCGTGGCGGTCTGTCGCTGGACGGCAAGCTCTATGCCGCGCCGTTCTACGGCGAGAGCTCGATGGTCATGTATAGGAAGGACCTGATGGAGAAGGCCGGGCTCACCATGCCCGATGCCCCGACCTGGGACTTCATCAAGGAAGCGGCGGAAAAGATGACCGACCGCGGCGCCGGCATCAACGGCGTCTGCCTCCGCGGCAAGGCCGGCTGGGGCGAGAACATGGCCTTCCTCACCGCCATGTCGAACTCCTTCGGCGCCCGCTGGTTCGATGAGAACTGGAAGCCGCAGTTCGACCAGCCCGAGTGGAAGGACACCCTGCAGTTCTACGTCGACCTGATGAAGGCTGCGGGCCCGCAGGGCGCTTCCTCCAACGGCTTCAACGAGAACCTGGCGCTTTTCCAGCAGGGCAAGTGCGGCATGTGGATCGATGCCACCGTCGCCGCCGCCTTCGTCACCGGCAAGGACTCGACCGTCGCCGACCAGGTCGGCTTCGCGCTCGCTCCCGACAAGGGGCTCGGCAAGCGCGGCAACTGGCTCTGGGCCTGGTCGCTCGGCGTTCCCGCCGGCACCCAGAAGGCGGACGCCGCCCAGAAGTTCATCGCCTGGGCGACCTCGAAGTCCTATCTCGAGCTTGTTGCCAGTAAGGAAGGCTGGGCCAACGTTCCGCCCGGCACCCGCACGTCGCTCTACGCGAACGCCGACTACCAGGCCGCCGCCCCCTTCGCAAAGATGACGCTCGACTCGATCAACTCGGCTGACCCAACCAAGCCGACCGTGAAGCCGGTCCCCTATACCGGCGTGCAGTTCGTCGCCATCCCCGAGTTCCAGGGTTTGGGCACCACCGTCGGCCAGCTGTTCTCGGCGGCACTCGCCGGCCAGTCCAGCGTCGATGATGCGCTGAAGCAGGCCCAGGACGTTGCGACCCGCGAAATGACCAAGGGCGGGTACATCAAGTAGCCTCCCGAGGCGACTTGGGGTCGCCGGCCAGTCCTCTAGCTGCCGGCGACCCGTTTTCCGAGAATCCGTTTTGGACGCGGCGACTACCCTCCTCTCCCCGTTCGCGGGGAAAGGAGGATCCGGTCCCGGACCGGAGCTTCCATCGTAACCGGCGTTAAGGGGAGAGAACGCCAATGGCCACGCGACAGTCGCGCACGCTTGCGCGCATCATGATGGCGCCTTCGGTGCTTGTCCTGCTTGTCTGGATGATCGTGCCGCTGGTGCTCACGCTCTGGTTCAGTTTCCAGAACTACAA
>JBKJMF010000101.1:0-4378 GCA_046596525.1 Devosia sp.
GTAGGCGGCAAACAGGAGGCCGAGCGCCAGGAAAAACAACACGGAAAGCGAGAACGTCTTGAACATGATCGGTACTTTACAAGGTACAGCGCGGTTACGCAGCGCGCCGTAAAAATAGAATCAAATTGTTAATGCGTAATTTCGATCGTGTAGTTCTCGATCACAGTGTTCGCCAAGAGCTTCTCGCACATGGCTTTGACGTTGGCCTCCGCCTGTTGCAAATCGGAGTCACCAAGCACGACGTCGAACACCTTGCCCTGCCGGACGACGCCGACGCCATCGAAACCAAGGCTCTTGAGCGAGCCCTGGATGGCCTGACCCTGCGGATCGAGGACGCCTGCCTTGAGGGTGACGGTGACGCGCGCTTTCATGGAAATCTCACGATGCGAAGGGGGCGCGATCGACCGCGCCGAGACTATGAGAAACGGGCGCGGCTGGCCGCGTCCGGCCTCATTGCACGAGTCGCGGGCCGGTGGTCAACGCGTTGTCGGTTTCCACAAGAATACCGAGGCGCTGGGCCACTTCGCGATACGCATCGACGAGCCCGCCAAGGTTCTCGCGGAAGCGGTCCTTGTCGAGCTTGTTGCGGGTCTTGATGTCCCACAGGCGGCAATTGTCCGGGGAGATCTCGTCCGCCAGCACGATCCGCATCATGTCGCCGTCATAGAGCCGGCCGCACTCGATCTTGAAATCGACCAGCTGGATGCCGACGCCCATGAACAGGCCGGTGAGGAAGTCGTTGACGCGAATGGCGAGCGCCATGATGTCGTCGAGTTCCTGCGGAGTGGCCCAGCCGAAGGCGGTGATGTGCTCTTCCGACACCATCGGGTCGCCAAGCGCGTCGTCCTTGTAGGTGAACTCGATGATCGAGCGGGGCAACTGCGTGCCGAGTTCGAGCCCCAGCCGCTTGACCAGCGAGCCGGCCGCGACGTTGCGCACGATGATCTCAAGCGGGATGATCTCCACTTCCTTGATCAACTGCTCGCGCATGTTGAGCCGGCGGATGAAGTGAGTCGGAATCCCCAGGCCGTTCAGCTTGGTGAAGATGTACTCTGAGATGCGGTTGTTGAGGACGCCCTTGCCGTCGATGATCTCGTGGCGGGCGCCGTTGCCGGCAGTCGCATCGTCCTTGAAGTACTGGATTAGCGTGCCGGGCTCGGGACCTTCATAGAGCGTCTTGGCCTTGCCGTCATAGATTTTGCGCCGACGGGTCATTTGAGTCCGTTCTAATGTAGAATGGGTAGGAATTGGTCGCGTTCATGCGCCAGAACATGGGCGGAAAGCAAGCGCTTTGACGGCAGCCGGGACGCCCGTGCCGTCGCGCAAACCCGGGAGACGCCGCCGGAAGTGCCGTCTCCCGAGGGTTTCAGGCGGCCGCTGCGGCGGGTGTGGCGAGTTTGCGGGCGCCGCCTGCCATTCCCGTCGCCAGCACAGCTCCAGCCGCCGCCAGGATCGCCGCACCACACATCACAGCCCGGAACCCCGCGGTGAATGCGGCGGGGCTCTCGTAGCCACCGAATGTCGAGAACACTGCCGCCAGTACGGCGATGCCGAAAGCCCCGCCCATGAACCGGCTCATGGTGAAGGCGCCGGACGCCTTGCCCAGGTCGCGGACCTCTATCGACCGCATGACGCCACTCTGCACCGGCGGCATAGCCAGCGACACTCCGGCGCCGGCGATGACCAGCGCAGGGGCGAGGGCAAGAAACGGTGCGTCGACCGCCGCCACCACGGCTACCCAGGCCAGTCCCACGGCCTTGAGGGCCAGCCCCAAGACGACCAGCTTCCGTTCGCCCAGTTTGTTGACCAGCGAGCCGGCGATCGGCGCGACAATGAAAAGCGAACCGGTCCATGGCAACAGCCTTAGGCCGGCCTGTAACGGTCCAAGGCCCTGCGCCACCTGAAAGAACTGCGCGACAAAGAACAGCGTGCCGTAGAGTGCGCCATAGAGGAAGAAGGCCGACGCCATTCCCGCGCCGAAGCCCCTGGCCGCGAACAGACGTGGCGGCACCATCGGTTCGCTGGCCCGCCGCTCCCAGGCGACCAGCACCACTGCCAACACGATCGCAGCGCAGAGGCTCACGAGCGCTTCGACGCTGCTCCAGCCAATCTCGTTACCCCGCATGAGACCCCAGGCCGCCGCCAATGCGAAGGCGCCCAGTAGCAGGACCCCTGGAATGTCGACGCGGCTGCCCGCGCCGCGGCTCTCGTGCAACCGAACCAGCGAGAGCGGAATCAGAACGAGCCCGATAGGGACGTTGATCCAGAAGATCCACGTCCAATGGATGCCCTCGGCAATGGTCCCGCCGATCACCGGGCCGCCGAGAACGGCTAGTCCCATGATGCCGCCGAAGATGCCGAGTGCCTTGCCGCGCGCCTCAGGTGGGTAGGCGACGCTGAGGATAGCGAGCGACACCGGCAGCACCAGCGCGGCGCCCGCACCCTGCACGGCCCGAGCGGCAATCAACGTCATGATATCGCTCGACAGGGCGCAGCCAATCGATGCCAGCGAGAAGAGCGCCAACCCGAGCGTGAAGGTCAGACGGCGGCCGAAACGGTCGCCCAGCGCTGCGCCGACCGAGATCAGCATGGCGAAGGCGAGGTTAAAGGCATTGGTGGTCCATTGCAGTTCGGCGAGGTTGGCGTCGAAGCTGTGCTGGATGCTGGTGAGGGCGGTTGCGGTCACGAGCCCGTCGAGAGCGACGATGAATGAAGCGAGCGCCGTGAGCGCGAGGGCCCAGCCGCGCTTTGAGGTCCTTTGAGGTGTCATGTGTGCCTCGGATCATGGCAGCGAGCCATTCGCTGCGTCCGAGTCAACGACGTCTGGCACCCTCGAAAGGATTCGTTGTGCAGCGCGAATCCTTTTGCCCGAGCCGAACGTCTAGGAAGCGTCCGACAATTGGAGACGACCCATGAGACTGATCAACTACACTACAAAACCTGGCTTCGCGGAGGCGAACCGCGCCCTGATCGCCGGGGTGTTCGAGGAGCTGCACGAGGCACGCTTATCCGATTTCAGGTACGCGGTCCTCGAGAGCGGCGAGGGTAACTTCCTGCACGTCGTCGAATCGAACCCCAACAGCAGCGAGGCCTTGCAGAACCTACCGGCCTTCCGCACCTTCCTTACCGGGCTGCGCGAACGGCAGGAGGCGCCAAATGTCATTACCGAACTCAGGCTCGTGGGCAATTATGGCCGGCTGATCGGCGAATGACCGAAACCGGAACGATCCGGGGCGATGAACTGGAGCGGTTGCTGTTCGGCATCCGCCCCAGGCTGCACCGCTTCTGTGCCCGCATGCTGGGCTCGGCCATCGACGGCGAGGACATTGCGCAGGATGCCGTACTCAAGGCGCTCGAGGCGCTGCCGCACCAGCCGGCTGTTGCAAACCTCGAGGCTTGGGTGTTCCGCATCGCCCGAAACACCGCTCTCGATTTCCTGCGTCGTCGCAACCGCGACCTGGTCGTGGCGGTCAGTGACGATGCCGAGTTCGCCGATCCCTACATGGACACCGAGCGCGGCTTGCAAGCAGCGGCCAGCCTCAGGCAGTTCATGCGCCTGCCACCGGCCCAGCGCGCCTCGGTCATCCTGATGGACGTGATTGGCTACTCGATCGAGGAAGTCGCCGAGATTCTTGAGACCACTGTCCCGGCGGTGAAAGCCTCGCTGCACCGGGGCAGGGAGCGGCTGAAGCGCTTCGCCGGCGAGCCGGCGGCAACTCCGCTTGCCGTGCTGCCGGAGCCTGAGCGCCAGCAGCTCTTCAACTATGTCGAGCGTTTCAACGCCCGCGATTTCGATGCCCTACGGGCGCTGCTCGCCGAGGACGTGCGGCTGGACGTCAAAGGCGAGCGCCTGCACGGTCGTCAAGTCCGCGAGTATTACAAGCGCTATGCCGACATCTTCGATGTTCGGCTGGCACCCGGTATCGCTGAGGGACAGCCAGTGGCTCTGGTCTATCGCAACCGCACGCTGAGCTACCTCGTGGCCTTCGACTGGCACGATGAGCAGATCAGCAAGATTCTCGATTTCCGCTACGCCGGCTATGTGCTGGAGTCGGTCGATATAGTGCCGCTGCCGTAAAGGGGGAGATGCATCCCGGAACACCCTCCGCGCGTTGCACGCCTGACCAAATGCCGCGACGGCCACCCGTTGATTTGATCGACGGTCCAGCTTATGTCCAAAGCCAATCGAGGGCGCCCGGCAGCGGGCCGAAATGCGGAGAGCATAGATGTCGGGTTTCAGCGATCGCGAAAAGGGCCAGGAAGCGAAGTTTGCTCACGACTCGGAGCTGCGCTTCAAGGCCGAAGCGCGCCGCAACCGGCTGCTCGGAATGTGGGCCGCCGAGCACATGGGCCTCAGCGAAGAGCACGCCAAGCAGTA
>JBKJMF010000147.1:0-7319 GCA_046596525.1 Devosia sp.
ACGGCAAGTCCTTCTCGATCGAGAGCCGCCGTACCCCGTCCTACGGCCAGGACCGCACCTTCCTCGAGTCGGTCATCTCGTCGATCTGACGTTCAGATTCGCTGACGTTCAGAACCGCTGGCGTTCAGAACCGCTTCAGACAGCGTTCAGCTAGAAGGCAATCCCGGGGCGCTTTTGGGGCGCATGCTGGCCCAGGCCAGTGCCAGGATCGCAGCCGCGGCCAACGGAATCACCAGGATGTTGATCGACTGCCAGCCGATCAGCTGCAGCAGCAGGCCCGAGGCGATCGAGGCCAGCGCCATTACGCCGAACACCACCATTTCGTTCAGCCCCTGCACCCGCGCCGCCTCCTCCGGGCGGTAGGCGGTGGACAGCAGCGCGGTTGAGGCGATGAATCCAAAATTCCAGCCAACCCCCAACAGGACCAGCGAAATCACGAAGTGCGTGACGCTGATGCCGGTGAGATTGACGATCGCCGAAGCGAGGATCAGCAACAGCCCAAGCGCCGCCGTCAGGTGCGCGCCGATGCGGTTGATCACCGAACCGGTGATGAAGCTCGGCGCGAACATCGCGACGATGTGCCACTGGATGGCGAACGCCGCCTCCTCGGTGGTGTGCCCGCAGACATAGACCATGGCCAGCGGCGCCGCGACCATCACCATTACCATCAGCGCAAAGCTCGCCGACGCGGCCGCCATCGGCACCAGGATGTCGGCGGTACTCAGCAACACCTTGAAGGACCTGCCGGATTTCTTGATCGCAGCCTGCGCGGCAGTCGGCGCCAGGCGCGTGAACGCCAGCACCCCGACGGCGATGAGCGCCAGCGCCGCCATCGCCACATAGGTGCCGACGAAGGTCGCGCCGGGAATCAGGTCCTTGGTCAGGATACTGAGCCAGGGGCCCAAAAACCCAGAAATGACGCCGCCGGCCATCACCCAGGAAATTGCCCGCGCCTTCAGCGCCATCGGCACGCTGTCCGCCGCGGCGAAGCGGTACTGATTGGCGAAGGCCGAGGTGACGCCGAGCAGCGTCAAAGCCACGGTGAATAGCCAGAAATTGCCGAGCCAGGCGCCCAGCGCCGCGAGCAGCGCGCCGGGGATGGCGAGCGCCGCGCCCAGCATGAAGCCCTGCCGGCGCCCCCAGGAGTGGATGATGTAGGCGGACGGGCCGGTGGCCAGCGCCGTGCCGATGATCATGAAGGTCACCGGCACGGTCGAAAGCGATTTGTTCTCGATCATGGCGATCGCCGTCAGCGACGCGATCGCTCCAAGAACTGCCTGATTCGAACCGACGATGGCCTGCGCCGTGGCAAGCAGACCGATATTGCGAACAGGCGTGCCGGTCTGGTTGGCGCGCTCGTCCATCGCGCCCTACCTGCCTTTGGCCTGGTCGTCGTCGCGGCCGGCAGCCTTGGCAACCCCGTCGAGCACAGCGTTGACCATCTTCGGCGCCTCGTCCTCGTAGAACGCCTTGGCGACGTCGACATACTCGGTGATGACCACGCGCGCCGGGATGTCCTTGCGCTTCAACAGCTCGAACGTCGCGCAGCGCAGGATGGCGCGGAGCGTCGCGTCGATGCGGGTCATCGGCCAGCTATCGACCAACGCATTGTCGACCGCGGGGTCGATATCCAGCTGCCCCTTGATCACGCCGGTGACGATCTGGCGGAAGAAGTCGGCGTCGGCCGGCAGATAGTCTTCGCCCTCGATCTCGCGGCCGAGATGCACCGTGCTGAACTGGCTGAGGGTATCCTCGAGCGTCTGGCGCCCGACATCCATCTGGTACAGCGCCTGCACGGCGGCCAGCCGTGCCGCGCCGCGCTGGTTGGCGGTGCGAGGGGCGGAAGGATCACATGGCTTAGGCTGGGCCATATCTAGAAAGTCTTTTCGTTTTGCACGGTGTGCCGCGCAATGTTCTGCCCTTTGGCTTAGCCACTAGGCGCGGGAACCGCAATCTCAATCGTCGTCGTGATTGGGCTTGTGGCGCTCATCGTCACCCAGTTCGGTGAGGAACGAGCGGAAATCGTCGGCGGCCGAGAAGTTCTTGTAAACCGACGCAAACCGTACGAATGCCACGTCGTCGAGGCCCTTCAGCCCCTCCATGACGAACTCGCCGATCTGGTCGGAGGTGACCTCGACTTCGCCCAGGCTCTCGAGCTGGCGCACTACGCCCGAGATCATGCGCTCGACCCGTTCCGGCTCCACATCGCGCTTCCGAAGCGCGGTGTTGACCGAGCGGGCCATCTTGTCCCGATCGAACGGCACCTTGCGGCCGGACTTCTTGACTACCAGCAGTTCGCGCAGCTGCACACGTTCGAAGGTGGTGAAACGACCGCCGCAGGCATTACAGATCCTGCGACGACGGATGGCGTTGGAATCCTCGGTCGGCCGGCTGTCCTTGACCTGCGTGTCGTCATTTCCGCAATAGGGACAGCGCATCAGTAGGCTCCCGTGGGGTTAAAGGCCCCCTCACCCGCTGCTGCGCGGCGACCTCTCCCCCAAGGGAGAGGTGAAGGGGTGGCTCGGGCGCGCCCCAGCCTACCTCTCCCTTTGGGGGAGAGGTCGGAGCGCGTCGCGCTCCGGGTGAGGGGGCCTTTGCCGCTCGCACGCATCTCAGTCGGCGTAGATCGGGAAACGCGACGTCAGCGCCATGACCTTGTCGCGCACAGCCGCTTCGACGGCGGCATTGCCCTCGTCGGAATTGGCTTCACGCAGTCCGTCCAGCACTTCGACGATCAGCTTGCCGATCTCGCGGAACTCGGCTTCGCCGAAGCCGCGGCTGGTGGCCGCCGGGGTGCCGAGACGGATACCCGAGGTGACGAAGGGCTTTTCCGGATCGAACGGGATGCCGTTCTTGTTGCAGGTGATGAAGGCACGACCGAGGCCCTGCTCGGCCCGCTTGCCGGTGGCGTTTTTCTTCCGCAGATCAACCAGCATCAGGTGGTTGTCGGTGCCGCCCGAAACCACGTCGAGGCCGTTCTCGATCAGCGTCGCGGCGAGCGTCCGGGCATTGGTCACCACCTGGCGGGCATAGGCCTTGAACTCGGGCTGCAGCGCTTCCTTGAAGGCCACGGCCTTGGCCGCGATGACGTGCATCAGCGGCCCACCCTGCAAGCCGGGGAACACCGCCGAGTTGATCTTCTTGGCGATCGCCTCGTCGTTGCTCAGGATCATGCCGCCACGCGGGCCGCGCAGCGACTTGTGGGTGGTGGTGGTGGTGACATGCGCATGCGGCACCGGCGAGGGGTGCACGCCGCCGGCAACGAGGCCGGCGATATGGGCCATGTCGACCATCAGGTATGCACCGACTTCGTCGGCGATTTCGCGGAAGCGGGCCCAGTCCCAGAAGCGGGAATAGGCGGTGCCGCCGGCGAGGATCAGCTTGGGCTTGTTCTCGCGAGCAAGCCGCGCCACCTCGTCCATGTCGAGCAGGTGGTCATCCTGGCGCACGCCGTACGACACGACCTTGAACCACTTGCCGCTCATATTGACCGGCGAGCCGTGCGTCAGGTGACCGCCCGAGTTGAGATCGAGGCCCATGAACGTATCGCCCGGCTGTAGCAGTGCCAGGAATACCGCCTGGTTCATCTGCGAGCCGGAGTTCGGCTGCACGTTGGCGAAGTTGGCTCCGAACAGCTCCTTGGCCCGCTCGATCGCGAGGGTCTCGGCAATGTCCACGTACTGGCAGCCACCATAGTAGCGCTTGCCGGGATAACCCTCGGCGTACTTGTTGGTCATGATCGAGCCCTGCGCCTCGAGCACGGCCTTCGACACGATGTTCTCCGACGCGATCAGCTCGATCTCGTGCTGCTGCCGGCCCAGTTCCAGCTTGATGGCTTCCGCGATCTCCGGATCGGTTTCGGCCAGCGTGTTGGTGAAGAAGCGGGGGAAGAGCGGAAGGGACGTGGCGGCGCTCATTGGCGTCTCCCGGGGCAGAAGGAAGGGGGGGCGTTGCGGCTCGCGTGCGTGTAGCACGCGGGCGCCGGCGATTCCAAGCTGGCGGCAGCCTGGCGATGGATAGGGATCATAAGATGCATACGGGCTCCCATGAGGTTCGAGGGGGGTGCCCAGGCGAGCGGCAGCTTATGTTCGCGTTTCCCGATGGTGCCCCATCTGATCTCGCCAGTCGCGCGAACGGCTCCTTATCGCAGAGTTGGCCGATCGATGAAAGCCCTCCCGCCGAGCGTCTGGGCAACTATGAGCGTCCAGGCGCGTTTCTGGCTCCAAGCGTCATCACAACAAGAAGACTAGGAGTCTCACATGAAGAACCTCGCTTCCGCCATCGTCGCCACTGGTCTTGCCGGCCTCATGATGATCCCGGCGCCGGCCAGCGCGGCTTCCGTCAACATCAGCATCGGGCAGCAGCAGCGCTATGTCTCCGAACGCTGTCTCGATCACCCGAACTGGCGCGGCTGCGATGATTGGCGCCGCAACCACAACCGCTGGGGCAACAACGAGTATCGCAACTGGTACCGCTGGAATCAGCCCAATGTCGGCTCTGTCGCCGCGGGCATCTTCGGCTTCGCCGTGGGCGCCGCCATCGTCGGCAGCATGAACCGCAACGATGACGATTTCGACGATCACGTCGCAGCCTGCGAGGCGCAGTACCGCTCGTACAACGACGAGACCGACATGTTCCTCGGCTACGACGGTGACTACCACCGCTGCAACCTCTGATCGCAGCCCGCGGAAGCGTCCTCGCGACGCTTCCGCACCTAGCCCTTGGGCGGCCGCATAAAGTGCACCAGACGCCCGGTCCCGGGCTCCACGCTACCCCAGTCGGCAATTTCGAAGTCGATCACCGCGATACCGCCGGTAGGGAAACTCCCGGAGCCATCCGGCTCGCCGACCAGCAAGGCCATGGTCTCCTCGGCCGCCGAATTGTGGCCGACCACCATCAGCACAGCGGCATTCCCCCCCTGCTCCGCGATCAGACCAAGATAGGTCTCGTCGCGTCGAGCGTAGACGGCCTCGCTCCATACCACATCGGGCTGAGGCCCGTTGGCTGGCATGCGGGACAAGGCAAGCTCAAGCGTTTCCCGCGTGCGGCGTGCCGTCGAGCAAAGGATTCGGTCGGCGATCAGGCCGCGCTTGGTCAGCGTGTCGCCGATCCACGCAGCGGCCTCCAGCCCCCGTCTGGCCAACGGCCGGTCGAAGTCCGTGAGCCCGGGATCGTCCCAGACGGATTTGGCGTGGCGTACTAGGATGAGGCGCAGCATGGTGGTGGTCCGGCACGTAGCGACACATCGTACCCCACGCCTCGCCCAGCGCAACCAATGGCGGCGCCACGGGCTTCATTTCTGCACCCCCGAGGCCGCTGCATACGTGTGTGTCCCGATTAAGGTCCGCAGGTCGAATTCTCTGCGATTTTCCCCGCAACCAACGCGGATACGAGGGGGTTCTGAACTCGCCTCACACCACAACTAGGGAAATAGGACGATGCAAAAGCTCGCCCATGCCGCGTATGCGGTCGCCCTCGTCAGCGTGATGGCGATTTCTGTCGGTCCTGCAAACGCCCAGGCGTCCTCGGACGAGTTCTATGAACTCGCCTGCCTAGACTCCGCAGGCCTCTGCTACACCGGTGACACAGCGGTCGACCCGCTGGACGTCGATGAGCCGGGCTATGTGAACGCCTACCGGCCGTACGCCAACATCCGGTACACCAACATGTACCGGCCCGAGACTTCCGGCGGCGTTTATGTCCCATACAGCAGCCCGCTGGCGCCCGGCCTGTTCGGCCTCGCCCTCGACAATGCCCTGGCCAACTATCCGGACACCGGCTCGAACACCTATTCCAACCGCTACGTCGACGACCAGGCGATCGTCATCGGCGACAACGTGGCGGCCTGCGAAGCCCGCTACCGGTCTTACGATGCCAGCACGGGCATGTATCTGGGCTACGACGGCGACTACCACCCCTGCCGCCCCTGACCCACGCTAAAGCTCCGGGGATGCGGCCTTGCTGCACCCCCGGTTCCCGGCCGAGTCGCTATAGTGCGAAAATGATTCGCATGACTGAGACCACCCGATGAGCGACGATCCGGATACCCTGCCGCCCGGCGGCGACGACCAGCGGATCGTCGACCTGCGCGAGGCACTCGAAGAGCGGTACCTGTCCTACGCGCTCTCGACCATCACCCAGCGCGCCCTGCCCGATGCCCGCGACGGCCTGAAGCCGGTGCATCGCCGCATCCTCCACGCGATGCGGCTGCTGCGGCTCGATCCCGATGGCGCCTACAAGAAGTCTGCCAAGGTCGTCGGCGACGTGATCGGTAGCTTCCATCCGCATGGCGACCAGTCGATCTACGACGCCATGGTGCGCCTGGCGCAGGACTTCGCCATGCGCTACCCGCTGGTCGACGGCCAGGGGAATTTTGGTAATATCGACGGCGACGGCGCCGCGGCCTACCGCTACACCGAAGCCCGTATGACCGCGGTGGCCTCGCGGCTGCTCGAGGGCATCACCGAGGACGCGGTCGACTTCAAGCCCACCTACGACGGCGCCACCGAGGAACCCTCGGTTCTCCCCGCCAACTTCCCGAACCTCCTCGCCAACGGCTCGCAGGGCATCGCCGTCGGCATGGCGACCTCGATCCCGCCGCACAACGTCGCCGAAATCTGCGACGCGGCGCTGCACCTGATCATGAACCCCTCGGCGCCGACGTCCGAACTGCTGCAGTTCATCCCCGGCCCGGATTTCCCCACGGGCGGCATCCTGGTCGAGGAAGCGGCCTCGATTGCCCTCTCCTACGAGACCGGCCGCGGCTCCTTCCGCCTGCGGGCGCGCTGGAACCGCGAGGACAAGGGCCGCGGCGTCTACCAGATCGTCGTCACCGAGATTCCCTACGGCGTGCAGAAGTCGAAGCTGGTCGAAAAGATCGCCGAACTGCTGCTGGCGAAGAAACTGCCGCTGCTCAAGGACATCCGCGACGAAAGCGCCGACGACGTCCGTCTCGTCATCGAGCCCCGCGCCGGTACGGTCGATCCCGCCATCCTGATGGAGCAGCTGTTCAAGCTGAGCGATCTCGAACAGCGCATCCCGCTCAACCTCAACGTGCTCGACAAGGGCACGGTGCCCAAGGTGATGAGCCTCAGGGAAGCCATCGTCGCCTGGCTGGAGCACAGGAAGGACGTGCTTGGCCGCCGCACGCGGCACCGGCTCGCCGAGATCGCGCGCCGGCTCGAAGTGCTCGACGGCTACATCATTGCCTACCTCAACCTCGACGAGGTGATCCGCATCATCCGCGAGGAAGACGACGCCAAGGCGTCGCTGATGGCGACGTTCGAGCTCAGCGACGTGCAGGCCGAGGCCATCCTCAA
>JBKJMF010000196.1:0-23689 GCA_046596525.1 Devosia sp.
CTGGTGGCGCAGGCGCTGGTGCTGGCGGCGCTGCTGCATCGCGCCGTCGTCGAGGGTGCCGGGGTCGCGGCGCTGCTGCCGCAGGTGTTGCTGCTGGCGACGATCCTCGTGATTCGCATCGCGCTGGGCGGGTTCGGCGAAGTGGCGGCGGTGCGGTTCGGCGAGGCGATCAAGCAGCGGCTGCGGGCCGGGCTGGTGGCCGACCTGCTGCGGCGCCCGCCGACCTGGACCGCCGCGAAGAGCTCGGGCGCCCTGTCGAGCACCGTGCTCGAGCAGGTCGAGGCGCTGGATGGCTATTTCATCCGCTACCTGCCGGCCATGGTGCAGGCGGCGATCCTGCCGGTTGCCTTCGCGGCCATTGCCTTCTCGGTCGACTGGATCGTCGGGCTGCTGTTCCTGATCTCGGCGCCGCTGATCCCGGTGTTCATGGCGCTGGCCGGCTGGGGCGCCGAGGCGGCGAGCCGCTCGCAGGCCAGTGCGCTGAACCGCCTGAGCGGCCGCTTCGCCGACCGGCTGCGCGGGCTGGTGACGCTAAAACTGTTCGGGCAGGACGAGGTTGAGACGGCGCGGGTGCGGCTGGCTTCGGAGGAGTTGCGGGTGCGCACCATGCGGGTGATGCGCATCGCGTTCCTCAGTTCGGCGGTGCTGGAATTCTTTGCCGCGCTGGGCGTAGCGGGGGTGGCGCTCTATGTCGGGCTGACGTTCCTCGATCTCGTGACAGTGCGCGGCACCGAACTGACGCTGCAGGCCGGGCTGTTCTGCCTGCTGATGGCGCCGGAAGTGTACCAGCCGCTGCGCTTGCTCGCCGCGCACTATCACGATCGCGCTTCGGCCAAAGCGGCTGCAGGCGAAATCGAGCGGGAGTTCGAGACTCTGCCGGAGGTCACGGTGGAGTCCGTTCCGGCTGTAGGCGCGTCCACTGTGACGGGTCCCGCGGCCGTTGAGCTGCGCGGCGTAGCGCTGGCTGATCCCACGGGTCGGCCGGTGATCGAGACCGCGGATCTGGTGCTCGAGTCAGGCGCTCAAATCGCCATTCTCGGGACGAGCGGGATCGGCAAATCGACGCTGCTGGAGGCGATCGCCGGGCTTCGAGAGTTTACCGGCGAAATCCGTATCGGCGGCCGGGCGCTGGCAGACATCGATGAGGGCGAACTGCGCCGGCGCGTCGCCATGCTGGGCCAACGGCCGCGGCTGTTTGCCGGCAGCATTGCCGACAACATCCGGCTCGGCCAGCGCGATGCCGACCATGCGGCGGTACGGCTCGCGGCGCAGCAGGCGCGGGTCGCCGATTTCGCCGATGCGCTGCCCGAAGGGCTGGCGACGCGGCTGGGCGAGGATGGGCTGGGGCTGTCGGGCGGCGAGATCCAGCGGATTGCGTTGGCGCGCATCTACCTGCGCGATCCGGGGCTGGTGCTGCTCGACGAGCCGACGGCGCACCTCGATGCCGCAACCGAGGCGCTGGTGCTCGACGGGCTCGCCGAGTTCGCCAAGGGGCGCACGCTGATCGTCGCGACGCACGCGCATGCGGTCGCTGCGCGCATGGACAAGGTGTTCCGCATCGCTGGCGGCATGCTGCTGCCCGCGCCGAAACCGGTGGTCGCCGATCGCAACATGGGTGCGGCATGAAAGCCATTCTCGCCTTCGCGCCCCTGTTCGCCCGGTTGAAGGGGCCGATGCTGCTGACGCTCGGGCTGTCGCTGCTGACGCTGGCGGCCGGCATCGGCCTGCTCGGGCTGTCGGGTTGGTTCCTCACCGCCACGGCACTCAGCACGCTCGGCTCGGCCTTCAACATCTTTGCCCCCTCTGCGGGGGTGCGGGGGCTGTCCTTCATCCGCATCCTGTCGCGCTACGGCGAAAAACTGAGCGGCCACGACATGACGCTGCGGCTGCTCTCCGATCTGCGGGCCTGGCTGTTCGCAAAACTGTTCCCGCTGGTGCCGCTCGGCCGTCGCTTCGGCCGCGGCGACCTGGTGAGCCGGCTACTCGCCGATGTCGAGGTGCTGGATACGCTGTTCCTCGTGGCGCTGGGGCCGATCAGTACGGCCGTGTTGGCCGGGGCGGCGATGACCGTGGTGCTGGCGGTGTTCCTGCCCGGCGCGGCACTCGTCTATGCGCTGCTGTTCTTCGCGGCGGTGCTGCTTGTGCCGGTCGGCATGGTGCTCGCGTCGCGGGCTGCCGGGGCCGAGGTGATTGCTGCCAGTGCTGCACTGCGGCAGACGGTGCTCGACGGTATCGATGGTCATCAGGACCTCGTGCTGTTCGGAGCGCGCGACGAGGCGATCATGAGTTCTGGTGCAGCGGCTGATCGCCTCTCGGCGGCCCGCCGTCACCTCGGCATGCACGCCGCGATTGCCGCAGCGCTGGTGCAGGCGCTGGCGGGTGGGACGCTGATTGGTGCGCTGGTCGCAGGGTTTGCCGCCCTCGATGCGCAGCAGATCGAGGGGCCGCTGCTGGCTGGGCTGCTGCTTGCGATCATCGCCAGCTTCGAGGCCTCGGCCATGTTGGTAAGGAGCGCCACGCGCCTCGCCGGAGCTGCCGCTGCGGCTGACCGACTGCAGGCCATCGCGACCCGCGAGCCGGTGGTCGCCGAACCGACAGCGCCGCTACCGATTCCGCCCGGCGGTGACGTACGGTTCGAGGCCGTTCGCTTCGGCTATGACTCGGCTCACCCTGTGATCGATGGACTGAACTTCGCCATCCGCACCGGCGAGTGCGTGGCGATTGCGGGGCCGAGTGGCGCCGGCAAATCCACCATCGCGCAACTGCTGCTGCGGCTGGCCGATCCGGATGCCGGCGCCGTGCGCCTCAATGGCAGCGACCTGCGCGACGTGTCGGGGAGCGACTTGCGCCGCCGCGTGGCGCTGATGACGCAGGATGCGCCGGTGTTCCTCGACACCATCCGCGCCAATCTCCGCATCGGCCGCGACAGTGCCGACGATGCAGATCTCTGGCGCGTGCTCGAGGCAGTGCATCTCGGAGAGTTCGTTCGCGGCCTGCCGGGGCAGCTCGACGCGGTGGCCGGCGAAGCCGGGCGGACACTGTCGGTCGGTCAGGCGCGGCGCATCTGTCTGGCACGCACTCTACTCTCCGAGGCGGACGTCATCGTCTTCGATGAGCCGACCAGCGGGCTCGACTTCGAGACCGAAGCGGCGTTTCTTACCGAGTTGCCGGTGCTGACGCGTGGTCGCACAGCGATCGTCATCACTCATGCGGTTGTGCCCACGACATTCGGGCGGGTCTTAGATCTGCGCGCCGGCAAGATCTCGGAGCGCGGTCGTGTCCGCGCCTGAACGTCAGCCGCAGAGCGCGTGCAGGGCGTCGATATCGGGAATATCGACGGTGCGGTTGTTGGTAATGCTGATGGCGCCGAGTTGGCGCAGCTTCGTCAATTGTCGCGACACCGTCTCGATGGTGAGGCCGAGGAAATCGGCGATGTCGGAGCGGGTGAGCGGCAGCTCGAAAGTGATCCCCTCCACGCCCTCGCTCGCCGGGTCGGCATGCATGGCGATGAGATAGAGGAAGCTCGCGACCTTTTCCTGGGCGGTCTTGCGGCCCAGCGTCACCATCCAGTCGCGCGCCTCGTCCAACTCGCGCAGCGTCTGCTGCATCAGCCGGTGTTCGAGGGCGGGGCTGGTGGCGATCATCCGCTCGAGCGCCGGGCGGGGAATGACGCAGAGGTCGACGGTCGATGCGGCCTCGGCGGTCAAGACGCTCTCGCGCCCGAACAGCCGGCCAAGGAAATCCGGGGCGAATTGCAGGCCGACCAACTGCTGGCGGCCGTCTTCCAGCACCTTGCTGAGCTTGACCACGCCGCGCATGACGTTGGCGTAGGAGTGGATGGCCATGCTGTCGCCGATCAGCTCGTTGCCTTGTTCGTGCCGCTCCTTGTGGGTGTGGCGCGCCAGTTCGACCAGTTCATCGGAGTTCAGAACCCCGCACATGCCTCGGTGACGCGCTTCGCAGCTGCGGCACAGCACTGGGGTCTCGGAGTTATGGATATCCAGACGCTCGCCCATCGCGGGTGAGCCTTACACTCTCCCGCGACGCGGCGCGTGGTGAGGTTTCGTCGCACGCGACAATCGGTCCTGCGGGCCGGGCTTGGTTAGCGGCCGACTATCGGACCGGTTGCATCTCAAGCGCCGATTGCTGATGTTGCCGCACCCGCCTCGGCGCCAGACTCAGCAGACAGCAAGGACGAGTGACGAATGGTGAAAGCAGCATTCCTGGGCCTCGGCGTGATGGGCTACCCGATGGCGCGTCATCTCAAGGCCAAGGGCCACGACGTGACAGTCTACAACCGCACCACCGCCAAGGCCGAAAAATGGGTGGCCGAGCATGGTGGCCGGCTGGCGATGACCCCTGTGGAAGCCGCCGAGGGCCAGGACATCGTCTTCGCTTGCGTCGGCAACGACGACGACCTGCGCGAGGTGACACTGGGCGACGGGGACGCGTTCAAGGGCATGAAGCCGGGCGCGATCTTCGTTGACCACACCACCGCTTCGGCCGGCATTGCACGCGAACTGCACGCCGCGGCGACTGCGGCCGGCTTCGGCTTCCTCGATGCGCCGGTGTCGGGCGGGCAGGCGGGCGCCGAGAATGGTCAGCTGACGGTGATGGTGGGTGGCGACCAGGCGGCGTTCGACACCGCGCAGCCGGTGATCATGAGTTTTGCCAAGGCGGCGCGGCTGCTGGGCGAATCTGGCGCAGGCCAGCTGGCCAAGATGATGAACCAGATCTGCATTGCCGGCGTGGTGCAGGGGCTCGCCGAAGCCATCCATTTCGGCAAGCAATCCGGCATGGATATCGAGGCGGTGATCGACGTGATCTCGAAGGGCGCAGCGCAGTCCTGGCAGATGGAGAACCGCTACAAGACCATGAACGCCGGCAAGTTCGACTTCGGCTTCGCCGTCGACTGGATGCGCAAGGACCTCGGCATCGTGCTCGAGGAGGCTCGCGCCAATGGCGCGAAGCTCCCGCTGACCGCGCTGGTCGACCAGTTCTACGCTGAAGTGCAGGCGATGGGCGGCAAGCGCTGGGATACGTCGAGCCTCCTCGCCCGGCTCGAGCGCTGACCGCGCTCGAGTCCTGCTGCGTCCGCGGCTACCGGGAGAACGGCACCGAAGCGGTGAGAACCTGGCCGGAACTGTTGAACTCGACTTCGAAGTCGACCGTGATGGAACCGCCTATCAACTGGATACGCGAGCCGATGCGGACATCATTGCCGCCGCGATCCTGCTGCTTCTCGCGCAGGTCGAAGCTGATCGTGCCGCCCTCGATGCGTCCTACGGCGACGCCGGTAAAGCCGGCATTCGAACTCATCACCGCCTGATAGCGCTGTGCCTTGTCATCGTATGCGATCGTGCCACTGACCGACAGGTTCATGTCGACCAGGCTGCAACGGCCGGCATAGTTGATCTTGTTGAGGTTACCCTTCGATATGCCGAGCCGGCAGCGGAACGGCTCTGCATTCTGGCCCCCGACCAGCGCTCCTGAGCCCTTCCAGTCGCCAACATACGAGTCGAGGAGTTCCACGGGCCCGGAAACTGCCGGCCCGGTCAGGGCCATGGCTGCTATGGCCACGGCTGCTTGCAAGTGCCGTTTCATCATTCTCACGCCCTCCACGGCGTCAACGCGTCCCAGGAGCACCGAAATCTGTAGGCGACCGGCTGTTCAGCTCGGTTCCATTTTGACTTGCCAGCGAGGCGATGCCAGAGATCATGCCGCGGCCCAGGATAAGCAAGATCGGATCGCACATTCTTTTGGTTTTTCCTCTATCGCAAGTCCCAAATGGCTTTGAGTCAAGATCACATCCCCGGCCCGCCGGTTCAGGCTGCACAGCCGATAGTTGATGCCTCAGGGGTGAACTACACTTTGGAGGTCGCTTCACGGCCGCTTCACATCCTGCGGAACGTCGCGTTGCGGGTGGAAGCCTCGGAAGTCGCAGCCATTATCGGGCCGTCGGGCAGCGGCAAGACCTCACTGCTTATGCTGCTTGCCGGCCTCGAGCGGGCGACCTCCGGCCAGGTGGTCGTCGCCGGGCAAGAGCTCTCTGCGCTGAACGAAGACGATCTTGCGGTATTCCGCCGCCACACGCTCGGCATCGTGTTCCAGAGCTTCCATTTGATCCCATCGCTGACCGCCCTCGACAATGTCGGGCTGGCGCTCGAGATCGCCTCCCCGGACCTGTCGCTGGCGCAGACCCGCGAGGCGGCCGCCGCGGCGCTTGCTGCGGTCGGGCTGGGCGATCGCGTCCATCATCGGCCGGCGGCACTCTCCGGCGGCGAACAGCAGCGTGTCGGGCTGGCCCGCGCCATGATCGCGAAGCCGCGGCTGCTCTTGGCCGACGAGCCGACCGGCAATCTCGACCAGGAAACCGGCGCGGTGGTGGTCGAGCTGATGTTCGATCTGGCACGGCAGCAGGGCACCGCTGTCGTCCTCATCACCCACGATCCATCTCTCGCGGCGCGGGCTGACCGGGTCTTCACCATGACCGCCGGCGAACTGGTTGAAACCCGGTCGGTCCAGGCCTGATGGGCGCGATCTGGGCTGCGATCCGCATCGGCCTGTTGGACATGCGCGGCGACATGCGGCGCTTCGGGCTACTGATCATCTGCCTCGCCGTCGGCACCGCGCTGATCGCCGGCGTCAGCTCGGTTGGCGCCAGCATCCGCCAGGCGGTTGAGGAGAATGCCGCGGTGCTGATGGGCGGCGATGTCGAGCTGTCGCGCGCCGACCGGCAGGCGACCGCCGAGGAACTGGCGCTGATCTCGCGCTTCGGCAAGGTTTCGTACGTCGTAGACACCAATGTGCGCGCCGAGGTCGGCGAGCGCGATGCCTTCGTCGACCTCGTCTCGATCGGCGACACCTATCCGCTGCTTGGTGAGGTCGGCAGCCCGCAATTGCCGCCGGGGGAGTCTCCGTCGGCGTTCCTGTCGTTCCGCGACGGGATGTTCGGCGCGCTGGTCAACCCGCTGATGCTCGACCAACTCGGCATCAGGGTTGGCGACACGCTGCAGATCGCCGGCACCGATTTTCAGGCGCGCGGTGTGCTCGGCAGCCTGCCCGACGCTGCCGTGCGCGGCTTCCGCCTCGGCCTCCCCGCCGTCATCACCACTGACGCCCTTGCCGTACTGTCGGACCGCACCTCGCCGCTGCCGGGGCTGGGAACCTTCTTCCGCTACAAGGTGCTGCTCACCGAAGGTGGCGCCGATGCCGGCAAGGCGGCGCTGGAATCGGCCCTCGCCGACCCGAGCTGGACGGTGCGCTCCGCCCGCGAAGGGCTGGGGCCGATGGTGCGGTACTATGACTTGTTCATGCGCTTCCTGGTGATCGTCGGGCTTGCCTCGCTGCTGATCGGCGGGGTCAGCGTCTGGACCAGCATTTCAGCCTATGTCGCCGAGCGCGCCAACGTCATCGCGGTGCTGCGCAGCATGGGCGCCGGCAGGGCGCGCATCTTCGTCCACTTCTTCGCCCAGATCGCGGCGCTGGCCGCGATCGGCGTCGGCATCGGGCTGCTGATCGGGGCGAGTACAGCGCTTTTCGCCTTGCCGATCATCGGCAGCGCCGTCGGGGTCGAGCTCGCGCCGACGCTGCATGTCCAGCCGCTGCTGGTCGCGGGGGGCGTCGGCATGCTCATCGCATTCGCCTTCTCTTACCTGCCGCTGCAGCAAGCGCAGACCATCAGCCCGGTGACGCTGTTCCGCTCCAAGGGGCTGGCCGCACCCCCGATCGATTGGGCAAAGCTGATCTTCTCGTCGCGCATCGTGCCGCTGGTGCTGGCCGCCGCGGCATTCCTCTGGCTCGCCATCATCATGACCGATGACCCGATGCTGGTCGCCGCCTTCGCCATTGTCAGCGTGCTGTCGGTGGTGCTGTTCCAGTTCGGCATCTTCCTCGCGAGATACGCGCTGCGCCGCTCGCCGGAACCGGCCAATCGCGTGCTGCGCTATGCGCTGCGCAACATTTCCAGCACCGGCTCGAACGCCTCGTCGGTGGTGGTGTCGGTCGGGTTGGCGCTCGCCATGCTGGTGGTGGTGCTGGTGCTGCAGGTGAACCTGCGCAACGAGTATCTCGGCGCCTCGGTGTTCGACGCGCCGACCCTCGTTGCTTCCGACCTCTTCCCCGATGAGGTCGAGACGCTGCAGGCGATGAAGAACGCGGGCGGCGACGTGACGGCTTTCGCCGCGACGCCGATGCTGCGCGGCGCCCTCAGCGCGCTGAACGATACTCCGGCCGCGCAACTGCAGCCGCGCGGCCCCGAGGCCTCGTTCCTGCTGTCGGGCGAAATCCCGCTCACCTACCGCCAGGTCCTGCCCGCGAGTTCAAAACTCGTCGCCGGCCAGTGGTGGCCCGCCGATTACCAGGGGCCGCCGTTAGTGTCGCTGCACCAGAGCCTCCGCTCGGGCTTGGGGGTCAACATCGGCGACAAGCTGTCCTTTGCGATCTTCGGCGAAACCATCACCGCCGAAGTGACGAACTTCCGCGACTATTCGTGGCAAGGCGGCATCGATTTTCTCGCCACCTTCTCGCCCGGCGTGCTCGATGCCTATCCCTCGACGCTGCTCGGCGCTGTCACCGCGGCGCCCGGCCGCGAGGAGGCCGTCGAGCGCAACCTCGCCACGGCACTCCCCGACGTGCGCTTCATCGCCATCGGCGCGACGCTCGAACAGATCACCCGGGCGCTGAGCCAGCTGTCGCTCGCCGCCTCGCTGGTTGGCGGCCTCGCGGTCGGCAATGGCCTGCTGGTGCTGATCGGCAGCCTCGTCACCGGCCGCCGGCAGCGGCAGGCCGACGCGGTGATCAGCAAGGTGCTCGGCGCCAAGCGCTTCGATGTGCTGTCGGTATCGGTGCTGCACTACGTGCTGCTCGCCGCCTTCGCCGCGCTGCTCGCCACGCCGCTCGGGATTGCCCTGGCATGGATCCTCACCATGGTGCTGCTGGAAGTCGATTTCGCGCTCGACGTGGCAACGCTCGCTGCCGTCGACATCGGCGCCATCGTCATCACCGGCATCCTCGGCGCTACCACCATCCTCGGCGTGCTGTCGACGCGGCCAGCGCGGTTCCTGCGCGAGCCGTAGGGCTTCGTTCAACGCCACTCGATCGGTTGCGAGATGCCGAGGATCTGGCCTGCGGCATCGGCGGGGTTGAGGTCGTCGGCCTGCTGCAGCAGCTTGGCATCGAACAGTGCGCTCAACTGGCGGGTCGTTGTGTCGACGAAGCCGCCGAGTTCGCGCGAGCGCGGGACCAACATGCGGAGGAAGCGCAGGCGCCCGCCATTGCCGCGCAGCACCGGCTTGCCCTTGTCCTCACCCCACCACGCCGCCTCGAATTTGTCGGCCTCGAGGCTGATCACGAACGGCGTGCCGTCACCGGCGCTGCGCAGCGGCCGGTTGTCTCCATCAGTGAGATGGATCAGCCCGATCGGACGTTCGCGCAGCCGGGCGAAGGCGTCGGTCACGTAGCGGGTGACTACCGCGAGAAGGATCTGGTCGAGTTGCGCGTCAACGTCGGTGGCAAAACCGGTCGCGAGCGAGAGGATTGCCGGCAGCGCGGGTTCGCCAGGAGTTTGCCGCTGGGCCAGCGTCAGGCCTGTCACGGTGGTGCCCTTGGAGATGGCGGTCGCAGTGAGGGCGGTGACTGGGAGGAGGCGGGTCTCGTTTTTCGTGTTGGTGCCAATCGATGCGCTTAGCACCGACATGGATTCGGCGAACTGACACCAGACCGAGGGAGTGAAGGGTGAGAGCCGGACCGGCCTGAACGAAGCTTCGGCGGTGCCTGCCTCGCGCTTGTGGCGCAGCCAGGCTGCGACCGTCGCGTCAGCTGCAACCGGAGCCGTAGCGCTCAGCGGGACGCAGTTCACCGCCAGCCAGCGATCGCGATCGAGCCGTTGCAGCACGTCGTCGCCTGAGCGCGGATCGTCGATCCGCAGCTTGATCGCCACATCGCCCTGTGGCGTCCAGTTCTCGACGCCCTCGGGCCGCTCGCGCCCGGACAGCACCAGCCGCAGCGCCACACTCTCGTGCGGCTCGATGGCGATGCTCGTCTTGCCGGCGTCGCCGAGCCAGGTCTTGGCAGCGATGGTCAGAATGTTGTTCTGGCGCGACACGGTCACTGTCACTGTGGGTTTCGGCGCCACCCCGATGGCGTTCAGGGCACCAAGCGCCAGCGGGAACTCGGTCGTATCGCCTTCCTTCAGCGACGGGATCTCGACGAGCAGGCCTTCGTAGTCGACCGGCACCCCTGCCTTGGGCGGAAACTGGTGGCCGGCCAGCGGTACACAGATATAGGTCGCTTTCAAGGGTTGCGGTTTGGCGTCGGCCAGTGCTTCCGGTGCCTCGAGCCGGCGGAAGCGGAGCTTGATCATCGACCACGGCCGGTATGGCTGTGCCACCGGCGATATCAGGAGGCCGGCGTGATCGAACCGCCCCGCCTCGGTTTCGGCATCGAAGGTATAGCCGAGCGGTCCATCGGTGCGCAGCAGGACCGGACTGCCGTCGTGTGCCGCGGCGGTACGGATCGGGTCGGGTCCGAACTCCTGCCAATGCTTCAGCGTGTCGGTCGCCTTTTGCGGTTGATCGCGCAGCATCTGCTCGAGTTCTCGGATCGCCTCCTCGTTGTCGTCAGGGTTCTTCTTCAGGCGCTCCAGCTCGGCTCTTTGCTCGCTCAAAGTGTAGGGATGGCGGGCCACCTCCACCGCGACGTCGATGCCATCGGCAAGATTGAAGTTGGCGTAGACGCGCTCGTTGAACAGCGCCAGCAGCGGCGGCGTCGCGCCGCCTGCCATCAGCGGCTCGGTCAGCGGCAGCACCAGCGCCAGCCCGGGCCGCGCGATGCTTCGGCCGCTCGGTCGATCCGGCACGGCCTGCGCCGCCCACGCCGGCGCACCACTTTCCATTCGTGCCCGCTCCTCCGGCGATTGTCGCTGCCTGAACAGCGGCGCATAGCGGCTGGTGACAGACAAGCCGAACCGCCAGAGGTTGAGGCCGGCGCGCCAATCGAGCGCCTTGGTGAACATCGCGGTCGCCGGCTTTGCCGGGACGGGCTCGCCAATGTTGCCGCGACCGGCGTAGAGATGCGCCTTCTCCAGCCGGCGCACGATGATGTCGCCGACATCCTCGTCGCGACGGCCGATGAACGCAGTCTCGGCGAGACCGCTGGTCCAGCCGCTGTTGACTAGGCCGTCCCTCGCCTTGCGCTCGCCGATCTCGGCCTGCGGGTGGCCGCGCCAGCTCCAGCGCTGCGAGTAGAGTGACGCGGTGGCAGCATAGCGAGCACGACGGTAAGGATCGTGCGTCTCGGCATCCGGTGGTGCCAGCAGGCCGGCCGGCAGATAGATGCGCGCCGAGTCGTCGCGGTTGGCCGGCGGGCGGTCCACCGCGATGAGAGCCTGGTCGCTATGCCACAGCGATTGCTCATCGAGGATCGGCAGCTCGTCCGTCGCCATCTCGATGGTCGCCACATTGGGCGAAGCCAGCAGATAGTCGGTGCCCCCGACCGACACCTTGCGCAGCGTCGCCCGAACCGGACCAGCGAGTCGCGCCAATGTGTCGAAGGGCGAGAAGTCCTGCCTGCCGGTGGCCGCCACGCCGTAGCAGCGCAACTCGTAGATGCACCCCTTTTGCACGGTGGCCTTCACCACCGTGGAGGACTCCAGCGCAAGCGCGGCCGGGCCGTAGTCGAATTTGACGGTGGCAAGCCGCTCGTCTCGGGGTGCCGTATCGGGGGAGAACACCTCGTCGCCGACGATACGCCTGGTCACCTCGATGCCGATCGAGCGTTGTTGCGGGAAGATCTCGACCAGTTCGATGCCGAACGCCGTGACCGCGGGATCCTCGAAGCTGATATCGCGCTGGGAGTCGTCGTTTTCCGGCTCGCGCGTCGAAAGGCGATAGGCAGCGTTGATCGCCTTGCCGACCGCCACCTTGTGCTGTTCCGGTCCGCCGCCGGTCTCGATCAACGCCGGGTTGATCCAGCGCTCGTAGGTGCCGAATTCGACGCCCGGCCGACGCAGCCGCAGGGGATCAAGGGCAGGTTCACGGATACCGTCGAACAGCGAGATGAGCCGGGAGCGGTGGCTGGCCTCTGGAGCGATCTGCGGCTTGCTTGTGGTCAGCGAGTCGACCTGCGTGAGGTCGTCGCCGGCGCCGCGGCGCACATCAACGACCACCGGCGGTTCGAACTGCACCTCAGCGCCGTCATCGGGCACCACGATCTCGAAGAACATGTCGCGCCAGGGCTCCGCTTTCGGCGCCTGATCGAAGGTGACAGCAAACCATCCCTCGTCCTCGGCAAGGGCTGGCGTGTCCTTCTGGCGCTCGGTGCGGATCGTGAGGCCGTTACCTATCCCGCCGAGCAGGGACAGCCGAAGGTCGTTGACGACGTCGGGTAACGTGGTCTGCCACAGCCTCTCGGGCGCGATTTCCTCGCCGCGGGTTCCCCAAAGAACCACCTGCAATTTGGGGATCGGCTGGCGCTTCTTTGCATAGGTCGTGCCCGGTTCGCAGACGTCGCCGAGCAGCAAACGGAACCCCGCCAGTTCGCCATCGGCCGGCGTCTGCCAGGACAGAGTGCCGCGCTGCCCCGACACGTCGCGGAAGAACATGGCCGATTGTCCAGGGGCCAGCGTGATTGGAGCAGGCCGAATTGGCAATTCGGCAGCGAGCGGCGGGATTGTTTCCGGAACGGTGGGGAGGGCCGGCTTGTCTGCTGTCTCGACGAAGCGCGGACTGCCGATCGGCCTGGTGCGCAGGTAGAGCTTGGAGCGGGCATCCGCGACGGCGTCCGTTCAGTGGGTCGGCGATCGTCTTGCCGGGCATGCCGCGGCGCGTCAGCGGGTCGGTTTCATCCTGGCGCAGCCAGAGCGGCAGTACGCCGCCATGGCCGATTAGATAGGGGAGGACCCAGAAGCTGTAGCCGAAGGAGAGGGCGGGAAGCAGGTAGCCCCTGCTAACCGGTGGTGCCTGCAGGCGCTCGGGACGGCGCGGCGTGCTGGGCTGGCCGGACCGATCATCATACTCGGTATCGGACAACAGGCCGGTAGCGAGCCAGCGGTTATTGTATGAGAGCAGGCTCTGCCGCACACCGCCGCCCTGGCCGACCTGGATCGGAACCGGGTCGACAATGCCGATAGCGACCGCCATTTCCGGCTCCTTCGGAGGCACGGCAAACAGTTCGGCGGCATTGAGTGTCCACCACTCCTGCGGCGTGCCGCCTTGGTCGGGCGGGGTGGTGGTGCGGGCGAGCAGGGCGCCGTAGCCGGCGACCCGGCCCCAGGCGTCTGCAGTGCCGAAGTCCTGGAACTGATCGACGCAGACGACGAGCGGCGGCGCGTCCATGGTGATGCGTTCCAGTGTTGAGGTCGGCGCCGCGGCCATCACCAGCTGGATCGCATCGAGCCGCGCCTGTTCGATCACCCGGCCGATCAGCGTCGTCAGCCACGCCGGATTGGCAGGGTCGTTCGAGAGCTTGGTGTACAGCGCCGAGACCAGCGCCGACATGCCGTTGCAGAGAGCCTTGGAGAACACCTCGTCCGGCGACGGCCAGGGAACGATGTTCCAGTGCTGCCGCCCGGCGAGGATGCCAGGAATGTAGGGGCCGGCAAAGGCGAGGGAGAGATCGCTGCGTGCCGACCGCGCGGTCAGTGAAGCAGCGAACTGTGCAGCATAGGCCGGCTCGGCAGGTAGCGGCTGGAAGTCGGCGACCGTGCCGGCGATAGCCTCGAGCACTATCGAGAAGGGTTTTCTCGCGAGGTCGAGCGCCGGGGCCTGCAGCGTTGGGGGCGGAACTTCGAGATGAGCGGGATCGGCGGGAAAGCCGGCGACGAGAACTGAGCGGTCGGTGGTCAGCGCGAGCGCGAACTCCAGCGTGTTGCCTGCGGCGACAACGAGATTGATGGGGCCGCCGACGTCGACGATGCTTGCCGCGATCACCGTGTCAGAAGTGCGCTCGAACAGCAGCGCCATGGTGCCGATCGTGAGTTGTGCTGTGTCCCCCTGTGCCGGGAGGCGAAGGGCAAAGCCGAGGCCGGGCGCGACGAGCAGATCGGCATCGAGCACCGGCTCATGTTTCAACTCGAGATCCAGGGTCGACGCGAACAGTGCCTTTGCCGCGAGGTGCCGGGGTGTTCCCACCACCAGCTCGTGCGCCGCCACCGCAGGATCGGACGAGCCGATCGCCAGTGCTCCGAACCAGTTCTCCTGCACGAATTGCAGGAACCCGGCTTCGCTATCGAGCGCTGGCGCTTCATTGGCGCGGTCGGTGCCGTCGAAATCGCGCGCCATATCTTCCGGCGCAAGGCCGACTGCGGCGCCGAGGCGCTCATAGGACATCAATGGGTGGCGGGTCCGGCCGGGAAGGTAGGTGGCACGGCCGTCGTCCCGGTCAAGCATGCGCAGCAGAATCTGCCCGGCACTGCTGGCCGCGGCTGTCCGCTGGTCCGGTCGGCTGCGGTCGCGCTCGCGCGCAATGCTGCCAAGCCGCGACACGGCGATCGCTGGAAACGCCTCCGACGCGCGGGCCACCGGCTGGAACAGGTCGGCGGTCATCGTGTCGAGCAGCGCTAGCAGGGCCGACGGCTGACGCTTTGCGACGCCTGCCAGGTCGTCATGCAAAGCCGCGAAGACCTGCCGCTCGACCGCGTCGGCGCTGGTGCGCAGCGCTTCGACGATGCCATCGAAGGCCGCGATGATGCGTGCGGCCGGATCGAGCGCCTCGGCCAGTCGCGCCGGCAGGTACGCGGAATAATCCTCATCGCCGGTCTCCGTGCCCTGGGTATTGCGGCCAATCGAAAGGGTCGACAGGTCGATGAGCCGCGGCGAGTCCGGGGCGCGTGCCATCACCGCCTTGTCGAGGGTGGCGCGAAGCTGGAACTGCAGACCGGCCGCCCACGGTGACGCATCGATCGCATTCACGTCGGCAGTCACGATCCCCTCGGGGTCGGTGGCGATAAAACCCGGATTGGCGAAGTCGAAGGTCCCGCCCTTGGGCAGAGCGAACCTCGGAATGGCGACGAGCCGCGCCTCGGCCAGATCCTCGTCGACCGAGAGTACGGTGAACACCCGCATCGACGCGGGGACGGGGTGTGGCAGTCCGGTAAGGCTCTCAACCATGCCGAATACCGTACGCTGCTCGATCGGTTGCCCCTCCGGCGGCAGGCAGACCGCGGCTTCGCCTCCCTCGTCGACGATCATTTCGAGCGTCTTGTCCAGCGCTGCCACGAACGCGGCGGGCAGGTTCGGGGGCAGGTTAGGAGGGACACCCAAGCCGGTAACCTCGACCGGCGCGCCGCCATCGAGCCTGAACAGCCGCCAGGCGCCAGGATCGTGCGGGTTCCATTTCGACGATGTGCCCGGATCGGCCGATAGCCAGTGCCATGGGCAAAGGTCGGGCAACTGGTCGCGCGGCGCCGGTAGGGTGTCGCCCGCCTCGATGCTGACCAGCGCGGAAAGCCGCAGGCCGACCTGGGTGACCGTCGCTCCCGCGGCGTTGGTGAACTGCGGCAGCAGGTCGACCTGCACCCTGACGATCAGCTTCGCAACCATTCGGCCCCCCTAGGCATACGCCCCGGCATAGTCGTCACCGCCGGTCTTCTCGCTCTTCTTGCCGATGAAGGTGTACTCGACGCCCTGGTTGACCCTCAGGGTGTAGAACATGCTGATCTTGAAGCTCAGCCGCAGCGTGCCGCGACCGATCATCCGGGCGCCGTCATAGGACACCTCGAGCAGCAGCATGATGTTGGCGGTGACCAGCCCGGCGACGTCGACATTGCCGCGGGCGAGGATGAACACCGTCACTACCGTCGAATTGCCGCCTTGTTGCGTGGTCCAGGTGATGGCAATCGAGCAGCCCACCTGCAGCCAGACGCCGCCGGAGACCACGCCGAAATTGAAACCTAGCCCGACCCCGGCAACGATGCCGACATCGAGCGTGTAGCTCAGCACCGGCTTGGGCCTCGACGTCGGGCGGAACGACATACGCTGGGTCAGGTAGCCGCCGCCGTTGAGGATCCAGACGCTGAGGGTGAATGGCGCGGTGCGCTGCGCCACCGACAGCTCTCCCATCAGCTCGAATTCGGGGATCGCCGCGACGCCGAACAGCACATGCAGCGACAGGCTGGTGATGGCGAATGCCCCGAGGGTCAGGTCGGGCAGGGCGATATCGAGCGTGGCCGCGACGCCCGCCGGAATGCTGCCACGCATCAATGGCTCGACCACCAGACCCGGACCCTTGCCGGCGACGGCGAGGAAGTTGGTGAGGAACTCCAGCGCGTCGGCGAGTTCGACGCGCTCGGGCGAAATCTTGAAATCGAGGCGGCCGCTCTCGTCGAAGTAGAGACCGGTACGCCGGAAGGTGATGATGTCCTGGCCGGCGCAAACCACCCGCCAGTCGCCGGTGATGCGCCCGGTGATGCGCTGCGACGAGCCCTCGAGCCCGGCGGTCATGCTGGACTCGGCGTAGAAGCGAGCGTCGTCCACCGCCAGCGTCACCGGGCCGAAGGTGAGGATATCGACCGGCGCGGTGAACGGCACGTCGATGACAGCCTTCATCCACAGCCGCCGCTCGGCCTTGTCGAAGCCCTGGGTGATCTTGACCGCTTCGAGGTCGTCGAGATCGGGGAAGCCGGCGCGCGCCAGCAGACCCCTGAGATCGAGGCCGCCGATACTGGGGATCAGCTTGGCGACCGACAGGTTCTTGAGCGCATCGGGCACCATGTTTTCGGCAAGCTTGCCGGTGGGCAGACGGAATCCCATGCCCGGGATCAGGTCGCCGATCGCCTTGCCGGCCTGGTCGACCGCCGCCAGCGTGTCGGAGACCCGGTTGACCAGCGACACGGCGGGCGTGATGTCGATGATCTTGTCGACTTCCTTGAGCACATAGGCGACTTGCGGCCGGTTGAGCCCCAGCCGGTCGTTCTTGGGAGGATCGCCGACCGCCCGTATCAGCCGCAGCACGTCCGAACCGTCCTGGGCGAGGCGCACCGCCTGGTCGGCCAGCGCCGCCGGATCGCCGCCCAGCGCCTCGGACACTGAGCTCTGGATGCTGCCGAGCAGTTGCCGGCCGCGCTCCTCGATCTGCCGTGTGGCGTCCGCGGCCCGAGCGTAGATTTCCGCTTTCACGGTCTCGAGATAGCGGTCGGCCCCTTCGGCGACGCTGGCAATGGCGGCTTCGGCTGCTGCCCGTATCTGCCTGGCGATGGCCTCCGGCTGGTCGAGGCCGAAGGCTGCGAGAACGGCACCGGACAGGTCGTCCCGCATCACCCTGCGCAACAGCGTTTCAATCGCGTCTGCGGCGGCGAACAGCTCCTTCACGGCGTCCGCGACAATGGCCTTCGCCGTCGCTTCGGTCCGGTCGATTTGGGCACGGACGGTCCCCTCGGCCACGCGGACGGCAACTGTCAGGGCATCGTTGGCGGTGACGATGACCTTCGCCAGCGCTGTGACGGCATTGAGCACGTCTTCAGCCCAGCCAGTGAAGTCGTCTCCCTCCACCTCCTGCGACAGGGCGACGACGGCGTCGACGATCAACTCCATCAGCGTTTCGTCGGTGAGCCGTTCGGCGAGCGTGATGACTTCAGCCACAGCCGCTGTCTCGGCGTCTTTCACCAGGCTATCGGCCGTATCCTTCAGCGTAGACAGCGCCCCCGTGGGGGCACCGATCTCCGAAACGAGGGTACGCAGCGTGAGTTCCAGCGTCGTTCCGAAGCCTGCAATCCGCTCAAGCCCCATCGTGATAACCGGACCAACCGGTCCGATCTTTGTGCCCGATGTCAGGGAAGTCAGTGTGGTGACGGCGGCGGTAGCGCCGGACTCGATGGCACCGCAGACAGTCACCAGGGCGCGCATCGAGGAGGCGTTACGTCCGGACTCGATCTTGCCGCGCATCGTCGCAACGGCCGTGCTGAATTTGGCCAGACTCGAGGCCAGCGCCCTGGCTGCAGCCAGCAGGGCGTCGTCGACGGTATCCCCAGCGGCGGCGAGAGACGTGCGCAGGGTGCCGAGATCTACGTTCAAGGTCGTGAGTTCGTCGGCAATGGCTTCGCCGTGGGCGCTGATATCGCCGCCGGCGGCGACGGCCAGCCTGCCAATGTCGAGCACCACACCGCCGGCAAGCTGTGCGATATCGACCTTCACCTCCTCGGCGACGTCCCACAGCCGCTCGCGCACCTCCCGCAGTGTGTCGACCAGGTCGAGGCGCTGGTCCTCGGGCATCTGGTAGTAGTCGCCGGTGCCCGGGATCTTTAGCGCATCGAGCAGCGATCTGGCGGCCGCAGCCACGCCACCGGCGGCCCGCATTGGGCGCTGCACGCCTTGCATCGCCTCACCGACAAGGGCTCTCGCCGCATTGGCCAGCCGCGTCACCTCGGACGTTGCGTCGGCAACCAGCCGATCACGCAGCGAGGCGTTGTCATTGGTGGGGACCGCGCTGGCGAGGTCGGCGCTGACCGATGGAACCTGCGGGTGCCGAATGTCGAGTTTGCTCAGCGCTGCCGCAACCGCGGCCTTGACCGCATCCGCCTTGCCGGCCCCGGGCCGGTTGAGCTTGGGGTCCAGGCTTTCGAGGACCCCGAGCGCACGGCCGATGGCGCCGTCGATCTCGGCACGCGTGTTGGCGGCGAAGGCGTTTAGTTGCACCAGAGCATCTCGGGCCCTGCCCATCGTGCCGCCGGCAGTCGGGTTCGACCGCGCGATGGTGACGTTCTGCAGCATGGCGCTCGGCCCGTCGGCGGCCCGTCCATGCATCAGCGCGACGGCCTCTTCGGTGAGCTTGAGCTTGAGCTTGAGCTTGAGCTTGAGCTTGAGCTTGAGCTTGAGGGTCAGCCGCTCATAGCCAGGAACATGCGCCGGCTCCGGCGGCAGCATGGCGTCGGTCAGCTGCTCGCTGCGCGGCTGCATTTGCCCCGCTACGGGAACCGGGAGGTCGACGAAATCGACCTCGCGCACCGGCCGCCAGCCGTCGGTATTGTCGCCGCGCTCACCCGCCAGGGTAGAGGTGTAGAACACCAGTTTGTCCGGCTCGTCGATCTCGATCGCTGCTTCACCACCATCGGCCGCGGCAAAGAGGCAACGAATCTGCGGCTTGGGGTAGATCAGCGACGGATCGTCGGGATTGTCGGGTGAGCCGTCGGGCTTGTTCTGCGCCGGCAGGGCTTTGAACGCCGGATTCCACAGCGGCACCGCCCAGCCTTCGCGTCGCACGTCGCCGCCCCAGCGGCTGTCGACGGGGATGCGCTTCGATTTGAACTCGACGCCGGTGAGAAAGCCCGCCGCGGACACCGAGGTGCCGTTCTCCGGATAGCGCCGCACCGGTTGCAGCAGCTCGACATATTCTTCGACCTTGCGCAGCACCGGGCGCCCGGCGTGCTCATCCTGCTGCGCCCCGATCGGGTGCCGATTGTAGAACTGCCGCGGCGGAACCACCGTGCGTTCGTAGACGATGACGTGCTTGGCGCGGTGCCACAGTGCGCCGATCCGGCCGATGCGCTCAAGCTTGTAGCGCTGCAGCCGCCCCATGGTGATCTCGGTATCGATCACCGATTTGTCCTCGGCGAACAGCGCGCGCTGGCCGGCCCAGGCGCCGAGCGCCGACAGGTGTACGTCCTGGATGCGGCCCGACTCGCTCAGCGGCTGGCGATAGACTTCGCCGAGGATGTTGGCGCTTTCGAACGCCCAGGGAACGCCGCCGGGGAATGAGACGCGATCATCGCGCGACACGACGAAGGTGCCCTCGATCAGCGCTCGTTGCGCAGGCGACAGCGGCAGGTCGGCGGGAATGTCGCCGGGTACGGGCCAGCGAAACCTGGTCGCCGGACCACCCAGGGTTCCGTCGGCGTTGCGCCGCGGGTGCCTGAGGCCGAAGGACAATCCGCGTTCGATGCGGAGTGGCTGATCGGGTGCGCCGGCCCACAGCTTTTCCACCGACAGGCGTCGCCTCTCTGCGCCAATCACCGCATTGGCGAGCGCGATATGCCTGCCCTTGGGCGTATCGCCGGGTGCCGTGTCGGCATGCTTTTGTGGCGGCACGCCCAGCGTCGCGCCGATCTCGGTGATCCAGATGTCGCTCTGCGGCACCAGGCGCGTCGTGAGGCCGTAGACCAGCTCGGCGCGCAGGTGCCGCAGCCGGGCGCCGGGCGAACGCTGGCCGGGAAAGCCCAGGATACGCCGCAGGTTCCAGCCGGGCTCGCGGTATCCCGTGTCGGCATAGGTCGGGTCGATTTCGACCACGGTCGGCGCGCCGAACCGGGCGGCGGCGGGCTTGCCCGGGGCGATGTCGGGCGGCCGCATCCCATCGTCCGCGCGGTTCTTCTCCATTGCTTCGCCGATGACCTGCGGCGGCAACAGCAACTCGACGCGCTGGCTCTCGTCCCTGACCCGCCAGGAAAGCCCGCCCTCGCCGCCGGCGTTCCACACCGCAACTTCGTGGGCCTCGTCGCTGGTGGCGCTGCGTGGTTCGGCATAGCGGACGCCTGCAACCCGGAATGGCTCGGGATCAACCACCAGCACCACGCCTTCGGCGGGAGTGCTGGTATCCTTGCTGCTGCTGCGTAGCTTCAGCCGGACTTCGTGGTCGCGCCCCCGGCCAGCTGTCTCGCGCACCACCAGCTCGTAGCGGCTCTCCGATTTCCCGATCATCGGGAACAGCAGCGCGTCGTCCGCGTCAGGCAGCACATCGTCCGCCAGCAGCTGCTGCGTTACATCGCGCGAAGCGGCGCGTGTCGCTCCGACGGCGGGGTCCTGGCCACCCGGTAGCAGGCCGTGAACTGGCAGGGTCAGTGCCAATTCAACGCCGTCTGCCAGTCGCGATCCAGAGCCCGGGTAGTGCCGGATCAGGCACATTTGTTCGAGCCGCTCTGCCGGAACAGTGCTGTCGGTGCCCAGGACGAGGCGGAACGCGCCGATCAGTACGTCCAGCTTGACGGGCATGGCCTCGACGCGGAGGCCAAAGCGGATACCACCGTCGACGTCTTCGAAGCGGTCCCGCTCGCTGACGGCTGGCTGGTAGGCCGGTCGTCTGATGCAAAGGGCATCGCTGGCGGCGTCGAAGGTGGCGCGGCCCGGCGCCAATATGCCGAGCACGATCGATTGCTCCAGCACCTTGCCGTCGGTCGCGAGCACCCCCCGGAACTTGGCGGATGCCGTCACGCTTCTGCTCTCAGCCGTCGCCTTCGGCGGCGTCCAGTAATCAAACTGCAGGCGTGGTTCGATCACGTTCCAGCTACTGTCGTGGCTCGCGTCGGCGGCGCCAGATCCGTCTTCCGGCCGGATCAAGCGTCGCCAGGCGCGGTTCTCGCGCAACTGGCCGACGATGTGCCAGGGCATGGGGTTGTCCGTGTCACCCTTGAACGCGGAGAGCTTGGGCAGCACGCTGACGGCGGAGCCATCGGCAACGCGCCGCAATGCGCTTTCGACTTCCGCTTCCGCCGTGTCGAGGCCGCCGAGCAAGGTTTTTGCCAGCGCCGGATAAGTGCCTTCCGGATCGAGGCGCGCTGCCACTATCCAGCGCACCGTATTGGCCGGCGCTAGGTCGGCGGCAATATCGCCGACGCGCTGTTCCTGCGAGAATAGAGGTGCCCGCAGTGTGTTGGCGAAGTCCTTGGCGTTCGGCAGCCAGTCAGCGAGCAGCGTTGCCATTGCGGTGCGAAAGCTGTCGAGCCCCAAGGTTAGGTAGGGGTCGGGCTTGCATTCGAGGCGAAGCAGCAGGCGGCGCGCGATCAGGGTTCCTGCGCGGTATTCGCCAACTCTGAATCCCCACCATCGGTGGATGCGCCTTACCACGCTGGGTTGCGTCAAACCTTGGTCAGCCCAAAGCGGAAAGTCGGTGACGTAGCCTTCTTTTTCGGCCGCGTGACCCAGGTCTGAAAGGCGGCTGTTGGCAGCGGTATGCGGCTGGCGGCTATCGCTTTCCTTGAGCCAGGACCGAGTGGTGATCTTCAACTTCAGGCTATCGAAGACGGCGTCGCGTTCCGGCGCGGGCTCCTTGATCGTCTTGGCCGCCTTGTCCCAAAGCGATCGGGGCACCGCATTCTGCTTGGCAGCGATTTGAAGCAGCACGCGGCCGTCGAAGCGGTCGCCCCTTCCGTCACTCGAGGAGACATTGTGCCCGTTGAGCGCCAACGGCACCTGGGCGCGAAGCTCAAATGACTTGAGGACGCCGGGATGCGCCGGATCGGGGACGAGGTAGAGCGTCGAAACGCTCCGTTTGCCCTCTACCGGCAAGCCAAGGTTCAGGCCGTTCTCGTCCTCGATGAAGCCGGCGGTGTCCAGCCGCGCCAGCGGCTGCGGCTCGTCGTTCTGGCGGTCCTGATCAAAGGCGTAGAAGGCGACCAGGACGATGTTGGGATAGGCCAAGCGGCCCGCCTGGGCCCCCAGCTCCTCGTCATCGCTGGGAATGATCTTGCCCGGGCAGGCGATGCCGTTGTCGTCATCCTTGTCCTCGAAAACGCCGCCCGTCTTGCTGCGTGCGCGGAATTCCTGCAGCGAGTGCCGGGCGTATCGCCACTCCTCGGGCTTGCCCGTCCTGGTGCCGACGGCGACGACATCGAAATGCGTTGGCCTGCGCCTAGACGCGTCGAGTGCCGCCGTGACGGCAATGAATGCAACATGATCGCTCTGCCCTGCAGCGTCCATGACAGCTCCCAAGGAGTTGTGAAAACTCCAGCCCTAAATTCAACAAAATACGAATCCGGCAGCAAGGCAATCAGTATTTTTCCGCTGAAGAAACACTATTGATTGCATCGATTACTTCTGAGATGGTGCGGCGAACCGAATGGCATTGCCGGGAGGCAGCGCATGGCAGTTCTTGATCCGAAGCTCGAACTGTTGCTTGCCTATGAACCGCCGCGCCGGCGCGTCCAGGCGATGCTTGACTGGGACGGCGATGCGGCTGTGCTGGCCAGCCTCGGCGTTACCTTGCTGGCGCCCATCGAGAGTGGCACGGCACTTGTGGAGTTGCCGCTATCGACTGCCGACGCACTGAGGGCCGAGGCAAGTATCGGCTACATCCAGTTGTTGCCCAGCTTCGTCCGCGAGCTCGATGTCAGCAGGAAGGTCGTCGCGACGCCCAAACAGGTGGTGCCCACAGGGGCCGTGGTGAATTTCAGCGGCCTGACCGGCATGGGGGTGATCGTCGGGATCATCGACGGCGAGCTGGACGTGTTCCACAAGTCGTTGCGCCGGCCCGACGATACGACACGCTTCCTCGCCGTATGGGACATGAATCCCAATGGCAAGACCGCCTCGGTCGACCGGCTCCGGCCCCCGAAGGGCTTCAACGGGCGCGGGCTGCTCTATAGCAAGGCCGATATCGATGTTGCGCTGAGCAAGCCATCTGCGAGTGAGACGAAGGAACAGCGTGATCGCCGGCGTAAGCTCGCCGACAACCTCAAGATGCTGCGGAGCAAGGGGCACGGCACCCGCGTCGCGAGCATCGCCGCCGGCAACGGGCGCCAACAGGAGCCGGCGATCTATGGTCCCTATCTGGGCATTGCGCCCGAGGCCGATCTGATCGGCGTTGTGGTGCGCTCGCCAAGCGACTGGGCCATCGCCATGCGCTACCTGGGACTGGCCATCGACACGAAGCCGGGCGTCATCAATCTCAGCGCCGGAGAACATCACGGGCCGCATCTGCCCGGTGGCCGCGTCGAACGCTGGTTCGAAACGTTCATCACCGACAGTGGCATCCCGGTGGTCAAGAG